>JAJDBL010000283.1 GCA_029261375.1 Nitrospirales bacterium | reverse complement strand
AATGATGGACGAAACCTTTTTCCGAAGAGCGGCAAGTCTGGTATCGCTGCGTTCGGTGGAAATAACCACAATCGGCAAGGCCTCCATGTCAGGACTCGCTCTCACGCGATCAATCATCTCTTCGCCGTTCATCACCGGCATGTTGATGTCGACGAGAGCAAGGTCGATCCATTCTTTATCGAGAACAGCCAACCCCTCTTTCCCATTTCCGGCTTCATGTACCTCGCCCAACGGAAGACCACTCATGCGCAGTGTTTTGATGACCATTCGTCGCATGACCGCACTATCGTCAACTACAAGAATATTCAACGCCATAAGTCACACCCTTACGTTTAGTATCCACATTAGTTACAAGTCCGACTTCACTCCGCCGGTCTGCAACGTCACCTCTCCCGTGTCAATGTCGAGAGTCATCGTTCGTGACACAGTGCCACCGACTTCCTGCGCCTTCAGCATGACGCTGTTTTTCCACAACAGTTTTTTTAGCATCATGATATTCCGCTTCCCGATCTGAAAGTGATCCTCGCCTCCCTGGGATTTGGTGCTCGCGCCGCCAGCCACTTTCACGATACATCGCTGTTTCTGCGCGCCAGCCTGGTAACAGGAGAGAAACAGTTTCGGCACGCCGGTATCCACAAACATGAACGGATTTTGAGCGGCTTTTTGAGAATCGATCGTCGACAACGGAAGCATGATGTGGAGCAATCCGCCGACTTTAGCGACAGGATCATACAGAGTGATACCGAGACAGCTCCCGAGGGCGTAGGTAATGATGGAATCCCCAGGCCTTTTGGCGACTTTCATGTCTGCAACGCCTACCACATGCTTCTCACCGCTCATTGAGACTCTTTCACGTACGCGGCCGGAAGGACGGTCCTAAATCGATGTGAAAGCCCCGTCAGACTTTCAGAGTGTCCGATAAAGAGATGCCCGCCGGGACCCAACAAATTCCAATACTTATCGATCAGCTTCTGCTTGGTCGGGAGATCGAAATAAATCATCACATTTCGACACAAAATCACATCAAACGGCCCTTTCATTGGCCATTGATCCATCAGGTTGAGTTGCCCAACATTGATCATGGACCGCACCTGATCAACCACCTGTAACTCGTCATCGTTGTCGGTGCGGGCAAAATATTTTTTGACGTAGCCTGGCGGTATATCGCCGATTAAGCTACGTGCGTACCGACCCTGCCGTGCCGTCGAGACCATGGTCGGTGACAGGTCTGTCGCGAGGATGCGCACATCGAGCTTGTCAATTCCGGAGATTGATTCTCGCAACATCATCGCGAGGGTATACGGCTCTTCACCCGAGGAGCAGCCTGCACTCCAAAACCGCATGCGTCCTCCCTTGGGGCGAAGTGCCGGGAGAATCATTTCGCGGATATACTCAAAATGCCTCGCTTCGCGAAAGAAACTGGTCTTATTCGTCGTGAGGGCATCGACCATGATCTTCAGTTCTTTGCCTGACCGATCACCATCGAGATAGCGAAGATAGTCATCAAATCCAGCGAGCTCTAATGCCCGAACACGCTTGACGAGGCGCGCCTTCACTAGTTCTTCCTTGCCAGCCTGGAGATCAATTCCGCAGACCCGGTACAGCGTCTCCCGAATATGCGTGAAGTGCTTGCGACTGAGCTCTATACTACCAACAGCCATGGCTTACTCCATCTGTCCTGGTACGACATGGTACGAGAAGAAAACACGGGGGTCAGACATCACACTCATACTCCGCGCTCACGTCAGGCCATCTCAGACGCTTCGCCAGCCGCTTGAATATGGACCATATCCTCGGTGGCCAAGACCTTCTCAATATCGAGAAGCATTTTGACTCGCCCCTCTGACTTCCCAATGCCAAGGATGTAATCCGTCCGAACACTGGTTCCAAATGACGGGGCATCTTCAATATCTTCCCGAGCGATGTCGACCACTTCAGAGACCTTATCCACCACAATCCCAATTTCAATCCCGCCGGCACGCACAACAATAATGCAGGTTTCCTCAGTTTGCTCGATCGTCTCCATGTCAAACTTGAGACGGAGTTCTACGATGGGAATAATCTTTCCTCTGAGGTTGATCACGCCGCGAATGTATTGAGGGGTGCGTGGCACCGCAGTGACATCCATCATCCCAATAATTTCCTGGACTTTGAGAATTTCAAGCCCGTACTCCTCCTGTCCGAGAAAGAACGTCAATACCTTTGTGCTTGTGCTCTCTAGTTCCGCAACTGCTGTGCTCATGAGTTCCTCCTAGAAATAAGCGATCAGCAATCAGCGTTCAGCGCTCAGCAACGCAAAAGCGTTGCGACCGCTTGTAATCATCTTCGCTGATAGCCGACGGCTGCATACTAATTGCTTCCAACCTCTCTACGCCGCTAACGGCTGTCGTGCCGTGGCAAGAACTCCTGCTGGATCAAGAATCAACCCCACACGCCCATCGCCGAGAATTGCCCCCCCGGAGACACCAGGAACTTTCCCAATTCCATCACCGAGCGACTTCGTCACGACTTGTTGCTGCCCGAGCAGAGCGTCGACGAGGAGCGCACATCGACGATCCCCGTCACCAACCACCACTAATAACGCCTTGGTCGGATCCGGCTCGGCATGGGGAGTATCAAACATCTGATGTAGTCTGAAGATTGGCATCAATTCGTCTCGAAGCATGACCAGTTCTCCGCGGCCGGTCACACTGGACAACATGCGGGCTTCCGGTCGGAAGCTCAGATGGATATTGATCGTCGGAATGATATATCGTTGGTCGCCGACCTTCACGAGCATGCCGTCCATAATCGCTAGGGTCAGGGGAAGGCGCATTGAGAAGGTGGTGCCTTTGCCCACTGCTGACGAAATTTCAACGTTGCCTCCCAGCGATTCAATGCCCCGTCTGACCACATCCATTCCCACGCCTCGACCCGAAAGATCCGTCACCTCGTCATTCGTCGAGAACCCTGGCTCGAAGACAAGATTGAAC
>JAJDBL010000282.1 GCA_029261375.1 Nitrospirales bacterium | reverse complement strand
TCGCGTCTTGCTCCTGGTCGTGAAGCAGATAATGCCTCTGCAGCAGCGACCAGCACAGACTCAGGGCAAAACGGGTCAACTTGCTCATGATGCGCGGCAATCGCGTTCACGATTTGCGGCGATTCTCCATATTTTTTGGCTACATCTGCGCCAATCATGGCATGAGGGCCTTCGACTTCGTGGCTCAACGATTTTCCGATATCATGCATCAAGCCCCCACGCCGAGCGAGACGCACATCAAGACCCAACTCAGAAGCCATCATTCCACTGATAAGAGCGGCCTCTCGTGCATGCGTGAGATTGTTCTGCCCATAACTGGTTCGATATTTCAGCCGGCCCAAGAGTTTGACGAGTTCGATGTGTACATTGTGCAAGCCCAGCTCAAGGATGACCCGCTGAGCCTCATCAATCATGAGCTTTTCCACGTCCTTGGTGACTCGCTCCACCACCTCTTCGATCCGTGTTGGATGGATCCGACCATCTGCCATGAGACGTTCCAAGGAAATCTTTGCAACCTCACGGCGCATAAGGTCAAAGCCAGAAATAATCACAGCTTCAGGAGTCTCATCGACAACAAAATCAACACCGGTCGCCGCCTCAAGCGCGCGAATGTTACGGCCTTCCTTGCCAATGATCCGCCCCTTCATACTGTCATTTGGAAGCGGGACCACTGAAATCGTGGCTTCGGCAACATAATCTCGCGTCACCCGTTGTACGGCCCTGGTGATCGTCTCCGTCGCTGTAACCTCAGCCGTTTCGCGGGCGTTGTCCTCAATTTGCTTGATCATCTTCGCGGCTTCAAACTTTGCTTCGCTCTCTAGCTCAGTGATAAGCATTTCTTTCGCCTTCTCTGCGGTCAATCCAGAGACGTTCTCAAGCTCCTTCCGCTTTTCAAGGAGACTCCGGTCAAGCTCAGCAGCTTTCTCAACAAGCAGGCTCTCTCGTTTTATGAGCGCCTGGTCACGTTTCTGTATCTCGGAATCTCTTTTGTCGACCGCAGAGGTTCGCCTATCAAGATTTTCTTCAAGCTTGTGAACGCGTTTTTCGGCAGATGATTGTTCATCCTGTCGCCGTTTACTCTCCTGCTCAAGCTCTAACTTGGTCTTAAACTCAAGGTCTCTTACTTCAAGAAGTGCTTCCCGCTTTTTTGCTTCTGCCTCCCGCTCCGCATCCTGGACAATCTTGGAAACGTGTTCCTCGGCTTCTCTACGCTTTGTCCCCAATCGAGTCCGTTGGAGAAGCAAGCTGATTCCATACCCAATAATGATGCCGACCAGGATTATCCCAATATATGGTGCAACCCCATTCATGTTGGCCACCTCCTACCCTTTCAAATAGACTTCGGTGCACCAGCACGCGACGATATGCGCATACGCAGCATCGGCACATACTGAACACAGACGTCAATCACAATGAGAAGACTCTTACGGTAAGGCGAGGGTAGAAATGATTGAGGTGTGGTCTTATGCCACTGGAAAAAATGCGCAGAAGAAACGCAACGAACGCGCGTACAATATGCTAGTGAAGAATGGACTACTTGCGTGGGTCTAGCAGCGAGCAACGAAAACGCTGGCCAAGGCTTGCAGGTGCCCTACCAACTTACGCGTGATCACTCCCCATGAGACCCACCGGATATTCCTCCATTCGACTTTCCATATCGTCCTAGAATACGCACACAACAATTATGTTGTCGTCACAAGAATGACGGCTCGTAGATCAGATCTTCCTCCTCAGGACCCACCCTTACCTTGTCTCTTATACCGCTCCCACCGACATGTTGATGTACGACGTGTGAAACCGTCGTCCCACCAAGACCTTGTTAAGTTAGTAGCGCTTAACAAGTATGCAGCAAAACCGACGAAAAATAAACAACAAAGTCGGTCTAGCTCTCCCCTAGGACGCCCCCAAGCGGCGAACGTCCAATTCTCTATCAATCTCCTGTATCGTCAATCTGGCCCATGCGTCAAACGCTTGAATCTCCTCACTACTGTCTTTTCTCAAACGGAACAGCTCATCCGCGAGATTGATGGCCACGAGGGTTGCAAGTTGCGCAGCGGTTGCCGTCCGCATGTTTCCAGACAGCTTGACCATTGCTTCATCGACGTATTCTGCGATCCCGCGAATGTACAACGGATCACTCTTCCCAACCACAATGTGCTTCTGTCCAAATACCTCAACTTCAACTTCGGTTTTCACGCAACACCTCAAAGCGATTTGGGGTGAGACTCCCAACCGGTTCTAAGTCACTGAGGACGCCCTGGATTCGAGCCCGAACCAAATCCCGCTCTCCTTCCCACCGTGAGACATCAAGCTCTTGCTTGGCGAGCGTCCCCTCTACCTCCTTGAGTTTCCGTCTAAGCCTCACGTTTTCTCCGTCAAGTTTTCGAATGACGGCAAGGAGATCCTTGATTCGTTTGTCGAGAAGATGGAGTGGATCATCTGCCATTGAAACCCTATATATTGTGGTTTTATTTAATAAAGACGATAAGGTCTTCAGCAATGTTTGTCAACAAACATACTCGTGCAGTCAGTACGATTCACGCGATGATACTCCCGATAACTCTGAATCACACGCTTCACATATCGTCTCGTTTCCTGATACGGAATAGACTCGATAAATATGGCCTCATTGCCTGCCCTAACCTCGTTACTCCAGGAAGCCTTTGCGAAGTCATCTCTCCAACGTGACATTGCTGATGGCCCAGCATTGTAGGCGGCAATAGCCGAAATGATATTCCCATCAAACCTGGACAGCAACGAACGGAAGTACCAGACGCCAAATTCAATGTTGAGCCGTGGCTCGTACAACAGATCCGAATGAAATGTTATCCCACCCTGCTGCTCAGCAACGTACTGAGCCGTTGTCGGCATGAGCTGCATCAAACCCATGGCACCTACAGGAGAAAGTGCCTCTGGATTGTAGGCACTTTCTTCACGAATCAATGCAGAGATAAGATAGGGGTCAAGGTGCACCATGGGATCGTTGGCAATGACCTCGCTAACAAGCGCCACGTAAGTTGTCGGATACGCCATTGCCCAAAACGCGGTAGGAAGAGCCTCATGTCCACCGTGGATCAATGCCCCAACCCCCTGTTTCATGAGGCGTAGGGATCGGTGGGAATCTCCAGCAGCCTGGAAATCTTGGCTTAATGCCAAGTAGTTCCTCTGCTCGATCTGAGACTGACTCATACGTTCCGCTAGCAGAAGGGATGCCTCGCGGGTCATCCCGAGCACGATCATTTCACGAATTCTATCAAGCGAAGCATTCGCCTCTTGGTTGAGAACGCCTGATCCCATCTCTTCCAGTCGTTTTTCACCAGAGGGTGGCAACCCAAGATGCACACGCGTGTTCTGGCAATAGTACCCGTGTGGTTTCCGTCCACAAAGATCGAGAAACTCGATGCGACTTTCCTCCGCTCTTCCCAGCTGCTCTAACGTAAGTGCCTTCCAATATAAGGCTCGCTGTAACATATCCCCTTTGACATCGTGTTGAATCAACCGATCCAACGCGTCCAGCGCCCCGGATGGGTCTCCAACCCTTAGATAATTCCACGCCAGCCGCCAGAGCAACTGATGTGTGAACGGGCCCCCGTGCCCGGTTCCGGTTGAAACAGCCCGATGGTAGGTTCCCAGCGCCTCATCAATACGGTGCTGATCTTCCTGCCAGAGTCCCAAAAAGTACAAAATCGAGGACAGGCTTGTCGAAGAGTCGCCCCGTTTTTCAAACCTCTGGCTCAATTCGAGGAGTTGAGCTCCAGCTCCCAAGCGAAGATAGGTCCGAGCAAGCCAGACCACTCGCGAAGATTCAAGATCAGGAAACGGTCCTGTCTCCATACTTTCTAGAGCCAACCTTGCTTGTTCCAGACGCCGCATCTTGACTAGAGTCACCCCGCGCTTGAGCTGCGCTTCAAACCTCTTCGGGTGAGTACCCGTCTCTTCCAACCCGAGATACCGCGTGAGCACCTCGATCGTTGGCTCATATCGACCCGCGTTGAAGAACGCCATAGCCCTTCTCCATAGCTGGGCTGAACTCGCCTGTTCAATGCGGACACCCAATGTTTGAAAAGCAACGACAGCACGATTCTGAGCCTCCTCGGGAACGAGATGCGGCATCGTTTCCCAGATATTCCAGAGGAGAGAACTCGCATCCGCTACCCGCCCTTCCTGTCGATAGCAGTCTGCGAGGAACAAACCTGATTGCGTCCGCATTCCGGAGTCGAGACCAGCCGTGTCCGGTGCGGAGAACACCATATTCAAACTCACTCCCGCAGTCCCGCAATCCTGCAAGTGATACCAGGCTAGGCCCTCAAAATACCGTGATTGTTCGACGAGCAGACTATCTGGAAATCTCTGAACGATGC
>JAJDBL010000281.1 GCA_029261375.1 Nitrospirales bacterium | reverse complement strand
CACGGCGGATCTTTTTGTCATAGCAACGGGATCCGCACCAGCGCGCCCGCCAGAGGTTCCGTTCGACGATCAGACAATCATTGATAGCGACGGATTGTTACGTATGAAGGAAATTCCAAGCGCGATGACCATTGTCGGCGCAGGTGTGATCGGATGTGAGTACGCCTGTATGCTGGCAGCTCTCGGGGTGAAGGTGACCTTAGTGGACAGTCGACCACAACTACTTGATTTCGTCGATGCAGAGATCATTGAGTCTTTGCAATACCAAATGCGTCAAATGCGGGTGTCGCTTCGACTCGGAGAATCTGTGGACCACATCGAACGCGATGAAGATGGCCTCATCTTCGCTCACTTAAAAAGTGGGAAACAGATCACCTCACCCACGCTGCTGTACTCGGTTGGACGATTAGGCGCCACGGCAGAACTGAATCTTTCCACGATCGGCATCGAAGCGGATGGACGAGGCCGACTCAAAGTGAATTCTTCGTATCAGACGACAATTCCGCATATCTATGCGGTCGGCGACGTGATCGGGTTCCCAAGCCTTGCATCTACCTCGATGGAACAAGGGCGACTTGCCTCCTGTTATGCCTTCAAGCAGACGGCCAATCCTATTCCAGCACAACTGATCCCATACGGAATCTATACCATCCCAGAGATATCAATCATTGGTCCAACCGAAGCACAACTGACCAAAGAGGGAATTCCCTATGAAGTCGGCGTCGCAAGATACCGCGAGATTGCTCGGGGGCAAATCATCGGTGACGAAGACGGCATGCTAAAACTTGTGTTCCACTTAGAATCGAGGAAACTTCTTGCGGTATACGCGATAGGTGAAGGCGCGACCGAACTGATCCACATTGGCCAAGCGGTCATGTCATTCGAAGGGACAATAGACGCCCTGGTCACGAATGTGTTTAACTACCCTACCTTGGCCGAGTGCTATAAGGTTGCCGCACTCGATGGGATCAATCGACTCCCCCGGCAACGAACATGCGCAAACAAACTCGACTCCTAATCCTCCTCAGTATCGTTTGTACGCTCCTCACAGCTGGATGTGGTAATGGGACGAGCGACTCCCTCAGCACGGCTGCATCCACGGGGAACATCGCACCAGCCGGCACGTCGGAAGGCGCGACACAAACCACATCAGGATTCACCAAGACAATCGATTCCGTCCTCAATCAGCTCCGGGGAGTCTATCTCTTTCCAGACGCGATCCCAGAGGATGCGAGCCAGTTCGAAACAGTAGAAATGCTCATCGATGCTCTTGACGATCCATTTACCATCGTACTTCCAGACTTTGGAGAGCGTGTCGATGTGTTTTTCGGCGGCTTTCGTGGGATTGGCGTACAGATTCAACAAATCGATGACATCACATTCTTCCCGGTGGTCTTTCCTGGACAACCGGCTACAGCGGCTGGGGTGCAGGCCAATGATATCCTATTAGGCATTGACAGCGAGTGGGTTGAAGGGAAGTCAATTGCCGATATTGTGGAGATGATTCAGCGAGAAGTCGGAGAGCCAGTCCACCTCCGCATACAACGCGGAGAAGAAATCCTCACTCTTTCCCCCATGTTCAGCGAATTCCAACGCAGCTCCGTGTTCGGCACGCCACTTACCGACCGGATCGCGTATATCGGCGTATTCACATTCCTTCAGCAAAGCTCAAGCCTAGCGGGAACAGATGGGGAAATCAGGGAGTTTCTCCTCAAGAACTCGTCTCCACTCATCATCCTGGACCTGCGAGATAATCTTGGAGGCACGCTCGAAGACTCCATTCAGACCGCGGATCTCTTCATTGCGAGTGGCACGCTTATTCAGCTCTTCGACCTCAACCGAACCGATGAACGGCAAGCAACGCCATTTGGTGAAGGCGAGGGTCGAACGGTGGTTCTACTGCAGAACGGTCAATCGGCAAGCGCATCGGAAATCGTGATTGCGAGCCTGAGGGATAATCTTGGATCACACATCATCGGCACACAATCATTTGGGAAAGCCGTATCCCAGAACTTCTTTCGCTTTTCAGATGACCCCGGAGGACTTCAGCTCGTCACCGGTGGAATACGAAGTCCAAACGGGGAAGACTATAATAAGGTGGGAATCGCGCCAGATGACGTTGTCGAATTCGAGTTCGACCCCGAGACCTTTGAGGACACTCAGCTGAATGCCGCTATTGCCTTCGCACGATCCTTACTTGGCGAAGACCCCAACTCTCCCATAGAACTCGATACGCTCAAAAAGATCCGAGCGTTCCGGGAAGGCATTCACTCCGATGCCTCACCAAAGTTCGGTCATCACCTCACACCATAACGACCGCTCCCTCAAACAATGTAGCCACACCCATTTCCGCACGAGACCACGTGCTGGGATGCCCAACGACAGCGATAGGATATAATCTGTCATGCCGCATCGCTGGATTCTCCATGTTGATATGGATGCGTTTTACGCCTCCGTCGAACAGCATGACCAACCGAACTACCGGAACAAACCGGTGATTGTTGGAGCTGACCCTCAGGGTGGCCATGGAAGAGGGGTTGTTGCTGCCGCCTCCTACGAAGCAAGAAGATTTGGCATCCATTCCGCGATGCCGATCAGTCACGCCTTTCAACGATGCCCACACGGTATTTTCCTCAGGGGGCGAATGCGTCGATATCAAGAAGTTTCTTCCCATATTTTTTCTATCTTCAGGCGATATACCGATCTCAACGAAGCCCTCAGTCTCGACGAGGCCTTTTTGGATGTCACCGGAAGCCTACGTCTGCATGGGTCACCTGAAATGATTGGGCGGAAGATTCAAGCCAGCATTCAAAAAGAGGAAGGGCTTTCCGCATCTGTTGGCGTCGCGGCAAACAAGTTTGTCGCAAAAATTGGATCTGACCTCCGCAAGCCACAAGGGTTTGTCGTCGTCAACCCAGGAGAGGAAGCGGCGTTTCTCTACGACCTGCCACTCGAACGGCTTTGGGGCGCTGGCCCCAAAACCGCGACGGAACTTCGCCGACTGGGCTGTACAACCATTGGGGATGTCGCTCGATACCCTGAGCGTGAATTTTTCGCAGCGTTTGGAACCCAAGGACGGTACCTACAGGATTTATCGAGAGGCATTGACTCCCGCGCGGTCGAACCCGATGGGCCGGCCAAGTCGATGGGCGCAGAGACAACCTTTGACGAAGATACCGGAGATCCTACCGCCATTCGCCACACACTCCTTCAGCTCGCGGAGGAAGTGGGTCATCGACTTCGACGAGCCCACATGATAACAAAAAGCCTGACCCTAAAATTCCGTGATGAAACGTTCCATACACAGACGCGTTCATTGGCATGTGTCGAGACCACAGACCAGGCACACACCCTTTATCTGTTAGCGCTTGAGCTTCTCAACCGCATCCCTAAATCGAAGAAGAAAGTGCGCCTGCTTGGTTTAACAGCATCAAAGCTATCCGACACCAACCAGTCCGGGAATCAACTTTCCTTATTTTACTCAGAAGGAGAGAAAGAACGACAACTCACCGCAACACTTGATGAGCTACAGACGAAGTTTGGAGAGGATGTGATTGCTCGCGCGAGCTTGTTGACGAAGAAAAATGGTCGGACTCCACGAGAGAACGAGGGGAGTCAAAAACAGTAGCCTATCCGCGCTTGATCCCACGCTGACGAATCATCGCAAGCAACTCGGCATTGTGATCTGGCCGCTTGTGGAGAGCAAGCGCTTCGACGGCCATCGTTCCAAAAGACATCTTTCCGAGAGACCGACGTAAATCTTCGATGAGCCTATCGTCACCTTCTTCAATCTCAAGACAGGCCTGGAGCGCCTCGTCCAATGTAAACGACTCACCATCGATCCGCTGACTGAACGTGCGCAACTGAACGAGGAGCGCGTCTTGTCGCTGCGCCATTGCAGGTTCAACTTCAGCGAATGCCTCTGGCTTCGTTTGAATCAGATCCAGTTGACGCTTGAGGACATCCGCATGTTCTGATTCCTCTGCTGCAAGCTTTGAAAACACCCGAGAGGCGTCCGAGTCATCAATAAACTTTTCATTGAGCTTAGCAAAACACCCGCCGGTGAGCGTCTCAATTTCTATCGCGTTGGTTACGAGCTCTTTAAGATCCATCTCTGTGTATTGCCTCCCGCTTACGCTGCATCACGCAGCCCACATCATACGCGCATACGCCTCGTGTCGTATTCTAGATAATCACGATTCTCAGTATAGTCAATGGGGAGTACATCCCGTGGATGTGCAGTCTTTCGCTCTCGTCGAGAAAAACAGCTCATATTCTGAACCTTCCAGACGAGCCGGGCCACTCGAACGCCTACCGAGTTCTCAGCCTCAAGAGGCACACCAAAAACCTCCCTATGTGAACAGGGTCAACAACGAAAGCGCAGAGTCAGCGAGATTGATCCAGCGCGTCCTGGCAGCGCTTCAGTGAAGCAGATAGCTCATCGCGCACGGCAGGAGGAAGTGGTTCTGCTGGTTGCTTTCTCACGATTTCGAGGGTTTTGGTGAAAGTTTCTACGAAAGCCTGGCAAGGAGGGCAATTCCCATTGTGGGTACGGATCGCTTGGCATAACTCTTCGGATAGTTCCCCATCGATATATTCCGAGAGAACAGCAAATATCTCTTCACAACTCGGTTCAGACGAAATATTCATTTT
>JAJDBL010000280.1 GCA_029261375.1 Nitrospirales bacterium | reverse complement strand
ACTGGGACTGAAACAAGGAACGTCAGACCCGTGGATAGATGTAGCCAACAAGTATCCTGTGAGCAGCCGGCATCAAGGAAAGGTGGTCAGCTTGGCTGATTATGGAGCTTTTGTTGAACTCGAGCCGGGGATTGAAGGCCTCGTTCACGTCTCCGAGATGTCCTGGACTCAGGAAATTCGTCATCCCTCAAAGATGCTATCCGTTGGCGACCAGATTGAGATTACAGTCCTTCATGTCGACCAAGGTGGACGAAAAATATCGCTCGGACTGAAACAAACCGAACCAAACCCTTGGGATCTCATCGAGAGCACATATGCGGTCGGCACGACAATCTCTGGCCGAGTCAAGAGCTTGACTGATTTTGGCGCTTTTGTTGGCCTTGAAGAGGGCATCGACGGTCTCATTCATATTTCTGACATGTCATGGACCAAACACATCAAACATCCCTCAGAGATCTTCAAAAAGGGTGCAAAAACTGACGCCGTTGTCCTCAAAATTGATCGCGAGAAGGAACGGTTGTCTCTTGGATACAAACAGTTAACCGCAAATCCATGGGACGAGTTTATCCCGACACACTACCAAGTCGGCCAAATCTCTAAAGGGCGCGTCTCTAAGGTGACTGATTTTGGGATATTTGTTGAGTTGGAAGGTGGTGTCGAAGGCCTGATTCACGTCAGCGAAGCCAATCTTGAGGGTTCCGCAAAAATTGAAGAGCAGTTTCCTCTGGAATCGGAAATTGAGGCAAAACTGATTAAGGTCGATACGGAAGAGCGTAAGATCGCCCTCAGCATACGTGAGTACCTACGGGATATTGAGCGCAAGCAAGTCGACGATTTCAACGAAAGCCAAAGTGCTGCCCCAGAGACAGCAGCTCAAGCTCAACCTGCCGAGTCAACCGCGGAGCCGTCTAACGACGATGAGGCAAATGCATAGCATGTTAGACCATCAGTTCATCACCGGATATCACTTGCTTCGTGAGTGACATCAACACGCAAGACCCCGCGCCCTCCCCTCTTGGGCGCGGGGTTCGCACACTCGTTGGAGTGATTGTCGGATTCTTCGTACTAATCCTTGGAATCACCTTCATTGTCGAATCGTTGCCAATGAGTGGGGAGAACAATGTTGGCCTTGTTCGGATTGAAGGGGTGATTCTCGACCCACGCGAGGCCATTCGACAGATCAAGCGTTTTGAAGATGATCCGACAATCTCGGCTATTGTGGTACGCGTTGACAGCCCCGGCGGGGCGGTCGTCCCTTCTCAAGAAATCTACGCTGCGCTGATGCGAATCCGCGAGAACGGGCAAAACACCATCGTCACCTCCATGGGGAATATGGCGGCTTCAGGGGGGTACTATATCGCGTCTGCATCAAACACAATTATAGCGAACCCCGGAACGATCACCGGAAGCATTGGAGTCATCATGGAGATGACAAATGTCGAAGAACTTCTTGAGAACGTCGGAGTGAAGAGCGTCGTGATTAAGAGCGGCCTTCACAAAGACCTCGCATCTCCGTTTCGCCCGATGGATAAAGCGTCACGGCAAATTCTCCAATCAGTGATGGACGACGTGCATGATCAGTTTATCCATGCCGTGGCTGAAGGAAGGGCGATGGAAGTTGACCACGTACAAAGCCTCGCTGATGGAAGAATATTTACAGGAAGACAGGCTGTGGCTGAGGATCTTGTTGATCGACTTGGGACGCTGCAGGACGCCATCCAGTTAGCTGCAGACCTCGCCGGAATTTCTGAGGAGCCAACCGTCATTGAAATTGAACCTCGATTTTCATTCCAGGATTTCATTCGCGGGGAGTTTACTAAGAAGCTCGAATCAATGATCCGCCCCTATCTCTGGAGATTAAAATTTCAAGTAGTCTTGTAGACGCGGACACATGAGCGCTAAGCCCCCGGACATGGACAGGTCAATTAATTCACACAGACGACGCCCTGATGCAGTTACTCGTGATCATGTAGGGAGAACTCGTGTATGACGAAAGCTGAGCTTATCACGCAACTCACGGATGAGATACCGTCTTTGACCAAGCGGCAAGTTGAAGTGGTAGTGAATACCATCTTCGATTCAATGCGAACGGCGTTGTCACGCGGAGACAAAATAGAGATTCGAGGATTCGGAAGTTTCAAGTTGCGGGATCGTCGAATGAAAGAAGGGCGAAATCCAAAAACTGGCGAAGCCGTTCTCGTTCCCCCCAAAAAGATTCCGTTTTTTAAGGTAGGGAAAGAACTACGCCACATGGTGAACGGATCACCCCTTTCCCCAGAAAGCAAATCAGAGGAACAAGAAGTGGAGCAGCCACTATGACGCCTATTCTCCAATGATCTTGACCAGCACACGTTTCTTCATCCTGCCGTCAAACTCTCCGTAGAAAATCCGCTCCCACGTCCCAAAATCGAGTCTTCCTTCCGTGATTGCGACAACAACTTCACGTCCCATGATCTGCCGTTTTAGGTTCTCATCCGTAGTGTCCCTCCTCATCCTGGAATGACGCAGCGTCACCCACGCGATCGTCAATCCTCGCTAAGTGCACCAAACCCTCCCCTCCAACGGTCGCGACTTCTCAGACATCACCGACAAGGGCAAGAAGATAGGCTTTCCCCTCCAGCATCTCTCATTCACCAGCGGCTCGAACAAGTTGATCAGTTCCGAAATACACCGCGTGTCGACCATTGAGCTAGACTAGTGTTTGCTTACGGCGTTCACCGAATACCGTCAAGGCGAGTGGTGCACGAAAGCGGCATAAGCGGATCACC
>JAJDBL010000279.1 GCA_029261375.1 Nitrospirales bacterium | reverse complement strand
GTATCCAGCGTTGGTTGCGATCTGCCGAAGTGGCTCTTCAATCGCTCGCTTAAGGATAGTGACGCCAATCTGCTGGCCTTCAGAGAGTTTCAATTTGTCGAGGGCTGGAATGCATCGGATTAAGGCGACCCCGCCTCCTGGGACAATACCTTCCTCAACGGCAGCTTTGGTGGCATGGAGTGCGTCTTCCACGCGCGCTTTCCGCTCTTTCATCTCAGGCTCAGTGGCTGCGCCGATGCGAATGACTGCAACGCCGCCGACAATCTTGGCCAACCGCTCCTGGAGCTTCTCGCGGTCATAGTCTGAGGTGGTTTCTTCGATCTGTGCTTTGATCTGCTTGACACGACCAGTGATCTGCGCCTTTTCGCCAGCGCCTTCCACGATGGTGGTGTTGTCTTTGTCCACGGTAATCCGCTTGGCTTTGCCAAGGTCTTTCAGCTGGACATTTTCAAGCTTGAACCCGAGTTCCTCAGAAATCATCTGGGCCCCGGTCAGGATGGCGATGTCTTCCAACATGGCCTTCCGTCGGTCTCCGAAACCAGGAGCTTTGACGGCACAGATATTCAACGTGCCGCGCAGCTTATTCACGACCAAGGTAGCCAACGCTTCACCTTCAACTTCTTCGGCGATAATCAATAACGGTCGTCCCTGCTTCGCGACTTGCTCGAGAACCCCGAGAAGATCCTTCATGTTGCTGATTTTCTTCTCGTGAATCAGGATGAATGCGTCCTCAAGTACACACTCCATCCGCTCCGCGTTGGTGACGAAGTAGGGGGAGGTGTATCCGCGGTCAAACTGCATGCCTTCGACGACATCGAGGGTAGTGGTCAAGCTCTTGGCTTCTTCGACGGTGATCACGCCATCTTTGCCAACCTTTTCCATTGCTTCAGCGATCAAGTCGCCGACAGCGACGTCGTTGTTGGCTGAAATAATGCCGATCTGGGCAATCTCTTTCTTGTCGTTGCACGCTTTGCTTTGGGATTTCAGCTGCTCAACAATCGTTTCCACTGCTGCATCGATGCCACGCTTAATATCCATGGCGTTCGCTCCAGCGGCGACGTTCTTGACGCCTTCGCGGAAGATGGATTCTGCAAGGACGGTGGCAGTGGTGGTGCCGTCACCAGCGATGTCACTGGTCTTGCTTGCGACTTCGCGAACCAGCTGGGCACCCATATTTTCATACGGATCTTCCAGTTCAATTTCCTTGGCAACGGTCACGCCGTCCTTCGTAATGGTAGGGGCGCCCCATTTCTTGCTAAGCATGGCGTTACGACCTTTAGGCCCTAACGTTGTTTTGACGGCTCTGGAGAGCTTGCTTACGCCCTTCAGAATTAATTGGCGGGCATCCGCAGAGTATTCCATTTGTTTTGCTGACATGAGTGTCTCCTTTTTCCTAATTTCTTTTCAGGTTAACGGGCTTATCCAAATGTTCCGAGAACTTCTTCTTCCTTCATGACGACGTATTCCACATCGTCCAGCTTGATCTTGCTTCCGCCGTAGCGCTCGCAGAGGATGCTGTCGCCGACTTTGACCAGGGTGACATCAGGGCCAACCGCGCGAACGGTCCCTTTCTGGGACTTTTCTTTGGCCGTTTCCGGGATGTAGATCCCGCCAGCAGATTTCTCGGTGTCGTCCTCGAGATATTCCACAAAAATACGATCCCGTAATGGTTTAAACGTGGTTTGCTCTTTTACTGCCATGTGTTTCCTCCTCACTGATTGGTTTGAGTCATCGTGATGATCTCAGGGGGCAATCCGCCCACCTGTGCAAGGATCTAATCACCGAGTGGGGCAAAGTCAAGGTGGCTAGCCCTATAAAAACACCTGGGGGTCGACATCTACCTCAAAACTGAGGCCTGACGCGCTCGGAAGGGTTTTTGAGGTCCGTAACGTCGCTTCAACCGCGCTATGGGCGAGTTCGGCGGCCAGACCAGAACTTGGCTCCTTGAGCAGAATTTGGTCCCGATACTGTCCACGAACGCGTGAATATGGGGCCGGGATGGGCCCCAAGACCTCCTGAATGCCGGTGTTTTGGCGTTCTCGCAGGTCATCAGCCCAACGAGAGGAGGTCATGTGGACGTGATCCTCCACATCCCCAATCACCCGCAAGCAGACCAGGCGCGTAAATGGAGGAAATGAAAGCTCACGTCTGGTGGCCAGCTCGTCTTTATAGAAGTGTTGCGGATTAGAGCCACAGACAGACTCTAGGACGGGGTGGTCTGCCTGCAATGCCTGGATGAGGAGCTCTCCCTCCTGGAGAAGCCCCTTCAATTGCAGGAGCTGGTGAAAGACGCGCTCGGCGGCTCTGAAATCCGGCATGTGTAACATCATGTCCGCCGATAGGACCCCAATGAGCGACACCTGAGGGGCTGGCATGAGGTCAAACAGCATGGGAGTACCAATCAGAATATCAACCCCATTGCGTTCGAGGTCTTTCACGAACGTGGATAATCCTGAGGGTGATCGCACGAGATCGCGATCGATGCGCATGATGCGCGCGTCTGGAAAAAGCACACGGGTTTCCGCTTCCACACCCTCGGTTCCAAAACCCATTGGCGTCATCCCTCGTCCTGAACAGGCCGAGCAGACATCCGGGGCAGGGCGCGACTCTCCACACAGGTGACAGAGCAATGTGCCTGCCTGCTTGTAGTACGTGAGTGCAACGCTGCATTGGGAGCAACGAGTGGTCGTGCCGCAGTCACGACACCACAGCGATCTCGAAAAACCCCGGCGTGGCTGAAAAAGCATGACCGTCTGGCCAGTGTGCAAGCGGGCTTCGATCGCTGTAATCATGCGTTCCGAAAAAAGCCGCCCTCTCCGCTGCGCCGTCGTCATATCGATACAGTCGACAACGATCTTGTCCCCACTGTCCGACGGGTAATCCACATCGTGCGCCATTGGTCGTTCGAGAGCTGTGGCTTTTTTTGAATGGCTCAGGTGGATCGCCTCGACCGAGGGATGGAGGGATCCAAGAATGACAGTCGCCGACTCTTTGGTTGCGCGTGCCAGCGCGATGTCTCGCGCGTGATATCTGGGCTCTTGATAGGCCTTGTGTCGAAAATCGTGTTCTTCATCAAGGATGACCAGTCCCAATTTGTCTACCGGGCTTAGAAGTACCGACCCAGTGCCGATAATAACCGTCGCCTCCCCCGAACGAATCCTCTGCCATTCCGTGAGTTGTTTGGATGGAGTGGCAGTCCCCGAAAAATCCGAAATGTGATCGCCAACCTCATCAGAGATGACCTTGGCAAACGCACGAGCGTGCGCGGCATGAGGGAACACAATGAGCGAGCTTCTGCCCTTCTTCATCGTCTCCTGTATTGCCATGAGGTACATCCACGTTCGATAGGACTCCGGCGCTTGAAGGATAAACGTGCGGCTGTGTCCGGGTCGTCTGAGGGCTGAAGCCAGCGGGCTTGGCAACTGCAGGTCAACGAGGGCGTGAGGATTGGTGCCCGAGTCCGATTTGCGAAGGGCTTTCTTTTTGGTAGGTGCGGGTACGTTCAGCTTCGCCGTAATGTGGCCCTTGGTTTGTAGGGATTCAATGGCTGAAGCCACGTTACGAGTGCCTAATGTCCGACGGAGAGACTGGCCGGACAGGCCTCGCTTGGCCGCTTGGAGTGTGGTCAGAATGGCATGCTGGGTTGCCCGGCCGCGTCCCGATCCAGCAGCCATCATCCGCCCAAATGGCGTGATCAAGTAGTGTTCTTTGACGCCGTGACGAAAGGGTGCAGGAAGGATACGTTGCAGACAGGTTCCTAGCGGACACAGGTAGTACGACGCGATCCATCGTGCCAGTGCGACTGACGTATCCGGAAAAACAAATGAGTTATCAACGAGGTCAGTTACCAGCTCCAGTGCCTGCGGTTCTTCGCCCTCGGAAATCTCGATCAGCATGCCCGTCTGAACCGCCCGTCCAAAGGGAACCGTCACCAACGATCCCGGATGAAGCTGAGAGAGTAAGGTGGGCGGAATCGCGTAGCTGTAAAGCTGAGACGGATATTGTGCAATGAAAATCAGCGCAGAAGGCGAAAGCGACATGGCGCCTCGACGATACCAAACCCCTGCTTGGTGTCAAGACGGCGTTGCAGGGACAGTTCAAAAAGTGTGTCCAGCAAGGCCGCAGCGAGGCGGGAGGCGAATCGTACGTCCGTACGTTGAGCCGAGCGGCGAAGCGAGAACGCC
>JAJDBL010000278.1 GCA_029261375.1 Nitrospirales bacterium | reverse complement strand
GCACGAAGCGTTGAGGAAAACTATTGGGCCGCGGTTCGGTTAATTGCCAAACTTCCGACGATTGTCGCAGCCTTCGCAAGACTTCGGCGGAACGAAGATCCGATTCCACCCAAGGACGACCTCTCACATTCAGCTAACTTTCTCTACATGTGTACCGGAAAGATACCAGACACCGCGATATCTACGGCCTTAGATACCTGCCTCATTCTCCATGCAGAGCACACGATGAATGCATCGACATTTAGCGGAATCGTGACGGCTTCAACCCTGGCAGACCCCTATACTGCTATCTCATCAGCGATTGGAACCCTCAAAGGCAGGCTCCATGGCGGTGCCAACGAACAGGTCATTCGTATGTTGCATGAAATAGGATCGGCAGAGAATGTGAATGACTATATTCGGAAGAAGCTTGAGGGAAAGCAACGCGTGATGGGGTTTGGACACCGCGTCTATAGAGTGAAAGATCCACGGGCCGCTTTTTTACAGTCACATGCGAAGCAATTGTGCGAGGGCTCTGATCAATCTAATCTTTACATGATTGCGATCGAAGTGGAACGGGTGATGGCTGAGGCCGTGGGAGAAAAGGGTATTTCCGCAAATGTCGACTTCTATTCCGGGTTGATCTACCACCGGATGGGCATTGAGACTGACCTCTTCACACCGGTGTTTGCCATGGCGCGAGTCTCAGGATGGCTTGCCCACTGCTTCGAACAGTACAAGGACAATCGCCTATTCCGACCCGACCAAATCTACGAAGGCCAACGGAGTCGTCCGTATGTGGGGATTAGAGATCGCACGACAAGGACATCCTAAACGGTGAGTTGTCGTTTGGCTACGAGAGGAGTTCGCTTGATGTTCCTACGAAATGAAGGCAAGATGCTGAATTGAGCATCGGATTCATATACAGAACAGGAGGTTCTTATGATCGTACGTGACGTAATGTCGACAGGAGTCGTGACCGCTAGAAGAACTGATACACTCCGGTCGGTCCTCATCAAAATGATTGGACGGCATTGTGGTGCTATCCCAGTCGTCAACGACGACGGCAAACTCGAAGGCTTGGTGAGCGTGCGTGATGCGATGATCCCTTTGTATCCCAATATGGGAGATTATATTCACGACAATGTTGGCGGAAGAGATTTTGTCGCGATGGAAGACGGCTTCGGAAAGGTGCTCACAAAAACCGTTGAAGAGGTTATGGCACCGAATCCGCTCACAGTCTCCCCGAATGACCCCATTCTGAAAGCAGCCTCCTACATGGGACTCAAGAACTTTCGCCGCATTCCGGTTCAGGAAAACGGCAATCTTGTTGGGATGGTGAGCATCGGTGATATCAACCGCGGGCTATTCTTTAAAACCACAGCGGAGACACCCTAAGCGTTTCGACCCCCAAGCATCCCATCCACGACGCGCTGCGAGGGCGTTCGACAAATATGGTTTATCCGCTGCCTGTTTCAACTAGAGCCCACCGGTGTAGGATAACAGGGTGCTACCTAACATCGGAGTTCTAAGTCAGACTGCAATGGCTTCGTGATCACGACTCAGCACGAAAGCAACCTTAGGCGGTAGCCCGGATCCAGCATGCACGTTCCTATCGTTCTTCTGCTTGCTCGTAAATATTGCAATTTCATGCCACCTCGCTCGATAAGCTGGATCATGGTCGTAGGATCGGTCGCTACGTGCTTACGTTCGTAGAGGGGAAAAAGGCTGAAACTCAGTGTTCATGCCCTAGATCTCGGAATTTGGCGTGGAAACGGGTGGATGCATCGGTGCGCTTGAATCTATAAAGTTCTAACATCTCATGTGGCAAACGCTCAACGATCGATCGCCCTCATGGCCTCACCCACTATAGTTCAACGCATGAGCCACAAGAACAGACTCTGGATTATCTGTATCTCCCTTCTTAGCTGTGTTGGCTGCCACCAATCGACTAAATTTACGGCGAAGTACTTTCTCGAGGGACATGAAACCATATCGATGTTCGGTGATGTCCTCAGGCTGAGTTATACAGAAAATGTCGGTGGGTTTTTAAGTCTTAGTTCGGTACTGCCCGACCACATCAAGACGCTCGTGTTCTTGGTGTTCTCGTCACTACTTCTGGTTGGTTTGGTACTGTACACGCTCTTCAATCACACCATGACGAGTTCAATGGTTTGGAGTGCGGCTGTCGTGACGTGTGGTGGAGTAGGAAATCTCATCGATCGTTTCGTAAATGGTGGTGCCGTGATTGATTTTTTGAATGTCGGCATCGGCGCAGTCCGAACTGGGAGATTCAATGTTGCAGATATGGCTATCATGGGTGGCGCGACGATGCTGGTCATACTGAACATGCAATCCAAGGCCGAAATCAGTTTATCCGGGAATGATCATTCCTAACCCGATCATTCGTCCAGTATTGGATGTTTCAGAGTTTTGCATAAACAAGTCAGATATGGACAGCACCAACCCACTTTGAGAACGATCGTTCGACTAGCATTGCTGCGGTCTTTCCATGCCTAGACCCAAGCCAACCCGCTTGTATTTACGGACAAACCGTACCGTCTACCGACGCCTCGCGTGGTTTCAGAATAATCGAACTAACGAAATGGTATTTGGATTGTACGGGCTAACGGGGGATCAATCGACACTGCGATATGTGTGGCCAGAACGTGAACTGACACGGGAAGACCTCACGTCGGTGAGCCATAATGTACAGGATGCGGAACGGGTCAATGCCGCTGTCGATCAGATCATGTGCAAAGCGGATGGAACCTTTCAGATCCAGACCAAGGACAGCGAGAAAACCATCGCGCATACCAGCGCACGAACTGAAGCCCTGGGAGAGAAAACAAACGTATTCCTGGAAATGATGATCACGACCGATCGTGTAGGGGCGTACAGCCCAATTGACGATCGACCGAAAGCCCCACTACTTCGAATGGATGCGGCTGCCGACCATCGCGTGTCATTCGACGCCGCGTTCTCCGGCGTCGACCATGACCTGGATTCAGTCGTAAAAGCGACAATGCCAACCTCCAACCAAAACCAGGAATCTATTCGATGGGATTCGAATACCCTGAAGGGAATCCTCGTTGGGCATCAGGAATCGCCGGCCAGTGACGCACACAGTTCCCAGCAACCCGGCACGATCCTCAGTGTTAAATTTCCGCTTGCCGACGATGTGTGGCGTGTGAAATCCTTTTTGTTTGAATAATCTCTTACCGTCAGCACAAACCCTGGATTTCGTCGTACAACCGTATGGAGGAAAGTGTCATGCATTCGATCTACCGAAACCACATGCCGAGATTAGTTCGAATGTGTCTTGTGACGTTGATGGGAATGGCCGTGCTCGCGGTGACCACGAATGCATTGGCGTTATTACCCTTTGAACGCGACAAGGATCTCTACGTGTCGATGTGGAATGACAATATCGTCAAGGTGTTTTCTAAAGATGGCAAAGATTTGGGCAGTATCACTGCCTTGGGCCTAGACGGGCCACGGGGAATAGGATTTAACCCGCACAACGGAGATATCTGGGTCGCTGGCGAACACAGTGATGCCGTATACATCTTTGACAAGAAACACCGGTTTCAGCGATCGTTCACCCATCCCGATTTTAATGAGC
>JAJDBL010000277.1 GCA_029261375.1 Nitrospirales bacterium | reverse complement strand
GGCGTCGAGCGATCGGCTTGCAAGGTCAAAACTGAGACGCCCATCCTGCGGTTTACGGTGTTCAGTAATATCCACATTGGCGATGATCTTCAAACGTGAAATCAATGGCAGGTGGATTGCCTTTTCCAACCGAAAGCGTTCATGCAGAATGCCGTCAATGCGAAACCGGACGAGGCTAATGTCTTGAAACGGCTCAATATGAATGTCGCTTGCCCGTTCCCTGACCGCTAAAACCAGGATGCCGCGAACAAGTTCCACGATAGCGTTGTTCCCTGCAATATTGGTGATGGTGTCTGACCCGTTATCCTCCAATGTTGAGATATCGGAAGAGACAGCGATCTGATTCATCAGGGTGCGAAGCGCACTGGTGGATGCAAAATGAATCTCGATGGCATCATCCAGCTCGTCTGGAAACGCGAAGACAAAGTTGACCCGTTTGCCGATCAATGTTGCGACCTCTCGGCGGACCTGCTGATTGCTGGGGTCGGAGGTGGCCGTGGTGACGACATCGCCAAATTCATATAATGGGACAACCTGATACTTTCGCGCCATCGCTTCGGAGAGCGTGTTGAGATCATGCTGGATTAACGTGGTGTTGAGATCGACATAGGCCACCTGCAAGGTATCCGCCCATAACTTGCCAAGCTCTTGTTTCCCGTTGGCACCGAGACGTGGATTGCCCATGTCGTACGCCAAGTGCAGAAGTACGCGAAACGCATCGTTTTTGCATTTCGTCAGGAGGTCGCCACACTCTTCGGGTGTACAGAATCCCTGTGACGCGAGGAGTTGGAGAAATTCAGGATTGCGCTTTTGGGCAAGCGGCGCTGCCGTTCGTTGATGATCTGGCTGAGTGGCGGCGATCATGGTGACTGCTCCCAACAGACCAAGGTCGGCCTGTCGTGCAAGAGGCCTGTGCCAAGATGGAACCGCGACACATGATCTCTCATGGACTCTCCTGATCGTGAGTAAAAGGGGAGTCTACTCGGAGTTGTGTGTTGTTGGCATGTGGCTGAGGCTTCGCACGTTTGGCTTGAATGCGGCGTTGGATGTCATCTTGCGAGAGTTTCTTGGTGCGATCAAAGCCAGCGATGTCTTCATCAAGCTCCTCGAGCATGGTTTGTAAGTCATACCGCGTGTTCATGTGTCTCCTCGTGAGCGGTCGTATGTGCATTCCAGGTTTCGAGGAGACACGTCTTCATCTCTGCAATTGGCGTGTCTTTGCGAATATAGTTTGCGGCGCCGAGATCAAGGCAACGCTCAACGGATTGAACATCGACCACCGAGGTCAGCATGATCACGAGAGCCTGCGGATTTGTGCTCATGATGCCTTGGAGGACCTCGTCGCCAGTGGTAATCGGCATGTTCATGTCGAGGATGGTGATATCCGGTTGAGTGTCGTGAAACATTGAGAGAGCCCGTTGTCCATTTGATGCTTCTGCCACGACGTCAAAACCCAGTGCCGATACGACAACCTTCATCAAGGTGCGAACGTGGTCCTCGTCATCGACGAGGAGAACGCGAGGCTTGTTAGACGTGCTCATCTGCATGCTCCAGTGGGAGGGTGACGGTGAACGTTGATCCTCGCCCGAGCTGACTGACCACGTTGAGCTCACCTCCATGGGCTTTCATGATGCTTTTCACGATCGCCAAACCCAACCCTGTACTCTTCTCTCCGGCCGTTGGTGCCGGACTTAATAGCAGCCGCTGAAAATCGCCCTCTAGCTTTGTTTGATCCTCATCTGTGAGTCCGGGGCCTTCGTCTTGAACACTGACGTGAGCCATCGAATCGCGGACGCCGGCTGAAACCCAAAGGTTCTTTCCGCAGGGCGAGAATTTGATGGCGTTGCCGAGCAAGTTATCGAGGACCTGGCTGATGCGGTAGGTGTCAAATTGCATCTCAGGTGTATCGGAAATCTCGGTGTGGATGTGGATATGTTTGCCATTTGCCATCAGCTGATTGACGCGGACTCGCTCATTAATCAACTGAGTCAGCGACGATGCCACGAGTCGAAGGTTTAAACCGCCATTTTCGATTACGGCAATGTCCAACATGTCATTGACGAGGATCAACATGTAGTCACTCAAATTATAGATTGTTTTCAGAAACTCATTTCGCTGCTCGCTCGACAATTCAGATTCATCGCCCATCAGGAGTTCAGAGAATCCCCGAATCGAGCTGAGGGGGTTTCGCAGGTCGTGCGCCGCAATCCCCAAGAACTTGTTTTTCAGTGCGTTGATGTCCTCGAGTCGTTGATTCTTCGTTTCGAGTTCCTCAACCAGCCGGATATTATTTCGAAGTAGCATTTGTGCTTGGATATGTGTTCGAAGTCGCACGCGGACTTCGTCGAACTCGAACGGCTTCCTGATGTAGTCAAGGCCACCAACCTTAAAACCCTCGAGAATAGCGGTCGTGTCTGTCTTGGCTGTAATAAAAATGACGGGAATGTCGCGTGTTGCCTCATGTTGCTTTAGGCGACGACAGGTTTCGAACCCATTGATTCCTGGCATCATCACGTCCAGAAGAATGAGGTCAGGTTTTAAGCGGGGTGCTGACTCTAGTGCGGCGCCGCCGCTCGTTTCCGTCACAATCAAGTAGCCCTCTGGGGTGAGGACTTTTCGAAGAATATCAATGTTCAGTTGGGCATCGTCGACAATCATGATGGTCATGGCGTCGTTGGGCATGTCGGGCATCACTATTCCTGTTTTGTCGTCGGTGGGTGATATGAACGTCGGCATGTGTGAACTCGTCATGCAGTTTCCAGGGTATTCAGCGGCTTCGGGTGTCGTGGAAAACGGCAGTCGCGATACGTAAGACTTCATCGGTTTGTGGGAATAAATACTTAAGGTAGCTTGGGGGACTTGGAGGCAGTCATTTGTCGTTTGCGACCGTCAATTCCATCCTGATGCCTTCCGTTAGTGTCAATGACCTGACGAACGGTGCCGGGATTATTGACGTTATGGGACTCTCCTCATACGGAGCCTTCGCGGAACTCGTAGGCCGAGTTTTGTCTGAGAGCACAGAAGGTTGGCACGGCGATGTCCGGTCCTGGCCATCCCTATGCATCAGCAAAAACGGCAAACAACCCGTGGTTGTTCGTCTTCAGCAGCCACGCTTCACATACTCATCTGACATATTCATTATTGTTCAATGGCTTTTCTGAGGTGCGTATCTGTATGAGAAACACCGTGTTTTAGCCTGCTTGTGTGGGCAGAGTCACGATGGCATGTAGGTTGCTTAAAGGTCAGAGAGGCAACATTCGCAAGGAGGCTTGAAAAATGGCAGAGAACGAAGAGGAAGAACAGGAAGCACGCCAACCCCTCAAACGTGCTGGGTCAAAGAAGCTCGGGATGTTTATCGGCATTGGGGTGCTTCTTTTAGTGGTGCTCGGCGCTGGCGGCGTGTTCGCATGGATGAAGTTTTCGTCACCTAACACGGCGCAGGAAGCGAGCAGTGACCATGGCGGCAATGCCGGGGAGTCGAAGGGTCAAGAAGAAGCTGGCCAGATCGTCGATATGACGCCGTTCATCGTGAATCTTGCTGATGCCGGGACACCGCGGTATCTGAAAGTGGCAATTAAGTTGGAACTTAACGATAAAGCCGCAGTTGATCGGATGAACGATCGAATTCCTCAAGTCCGCGACAGCTTGTTACTCCTCCTGAGTAGCCAAGAATCAGACAAGATGCGTGGGATCAAGGGAAAACTGCGACTCAAGGATCAGATATTTGAACGGGTCTCCGTCGTCGTCGGGGAGGGGTCGGTCCGGTCGGTGTATCTGACAGACTTTGTCGTTCAGTAGGGACGGCAAAGGAAGGTAGATCGGCTGAAGGCTACAAGGAATAACAGCTAGAGAGTTTCTAATTTCATGCACACCTATCCGACAACAAGAGGTAATGAAATGACGCAGTGGACGCCCTTGAGAGTGGTATCTGTTTTTACCTTCAGCCTTCAACCTAGCCACCTTCAGCCTTCGCCATAGTTATGGAAAAGATTCTCTCGCAGGATGAAGTCGATGCGCTACTGAAGGGCGTTACCGGTGGTGATGTTGAAACAGAGAGCTCGGCCGCTCCGCCGGATGGGACGCGTTCATTTGATTTTACGGCTCAGGAACGAATCGTCAGAGGGCGCATGCCGACCATGGAGATTATCCACGATCGGTTTGCCCGCTTATTTCAGAATTTCTTGATGGACTTGATGGGGCAGCCCGTGGAGTTCGTCGTCACCGCGATCGATGCTAAACGATTCTCAGCGTTCGTCGGCTCTATCCCGCTCCCTTCCGCGATCTCCATCATCAAGTTCGAACCCTTACGCGGGGTTGGCCTTCTCGTGCTTGACGCTCCAATGGTGTACATGATTATCGATCATTTCTACGGAGGAGTAGGGCAGACGCACGTCAAGCCCGAGGGAAGAGAATTTACTCCGATCCAGCAACGCATGGTCCGAAAAGTGGTCGATGCCGCGATCAAGGACCTGACCAAAGCGTGGGAGCCGGTCTACCCCCTCAACATTGAGCTTGTACGCGTTGAGAGCAACCCTCAGTTTGCAATGATTATGACGCCAACGGAGTTTGTGGTTGTTGTGACCATGCGTCTCGATCTCGCCGACGTTGGACGTGATCTGTTTTTGTGTTTGCCGTATTCGATGGTTGAACCCATTCGTGATCGGCTGGCAGCAGGATTCCAGACAGATCGTCTCGATGTGGACTACACCTGGGGGAATCGTGTCCGCCAAGAAGTGCTGGGGTGTCCCGTGGGGATTGATGTTGAGTTGGGGAAGGGAAGCATTAAGATCGATGACCTTCGGAATCTAGAAATAGGAGATGTCATTCTCCTTGACCAGCCCGTCACAGACCCGCTCGATATGATGGTGGCAAATCGACTGAAGTATCACTGTGTCGCTGGAACATCTAATGGAAATCAAGCCGTCAAAATTACTGACAAAGTTACGAGTATCGAGGACTGACCTATGGCAGATGATGCACCCAATCCAGTTGTAAACGAGACGATCGATACCGACCCGGATTCCACTGAGTGGCCGGCAGACATGCAGAACCAGGCGATGGCACAGCCGGAGCCTGGGCTCGACATGATTCTTGATATTTCATTGACCGTATCGGCTCGCCTCGGAAGTACAAAAATGCTCATACGCGATCTGCTCCAGCTTGGACATGGCTCCATCGTTGAACTCGATAAGCTCGCGGGTGAACCACTTGAAGTACTCGTCAACGACAAGATGATTGCACGTGGTGAGGTGGTGGTGGTCAATGAAAAGTTTGGCGTCCGTCTCACCGAGGTTGTCAGCGCGATGGAACGTGTTCAACGGATGA
>JAJDBL010000276.1 GCA_029261375.1 Nitrospirales bacterium | reverse complement strand
CCACCCCTTCGACGACCATGGAAAATCCATGACCCTCGGAGAAACACACGGACACGTCAAAATACTCTGTGAGCCACGAACAGGCATCATCATTGGCGGACATATTGTCGGACCGGAAGCGTCCGAACTGATGCATGAACTGATCGCCATCATGTACTACGAAGGCACCGTACGCGACATTCTCAAAATGCCACACTATCACCCCACCCTCGCGGAGATCATGACGTATCCCGCAGAGGAATTAGTCGAACAACTTCCCTAAGCCGCTTTTTCCAACGAGAGAGCACCAACCTCAGCCCAGATCTGCGCTAGCCCTCCGTTCTAGACGTGACGCGGAATCCAGAATATTTTTCCGTTATGGTATCGTGGCAGGAGACACGACTTCTTACCCTCTCCTTCATCTGATGGTAGGAGAGAGGGAAGGGTGAGGGTGAGCCACTCAATCGACATCATGAGATCCGAAATCCACCCATGAAAGCCGCAATCCTCGCCCTCGGTTCCGAACTCCTCGGGACCATCAAACTCGATAGAAACTCACTCCGCATTACTGCAGAACTCGAACACTTCGGCGTCGAGCTGATCGGGAAATCGACCATCGGAGACGACGAGACAACCATCGGCGATGCCCTCAAACATTGGATGGAACATGCGGACGTCATCATCACGACCGGGGGCCTCGGTCCAACCACTGATGACCTGACGAGATCCGCGGTCGCTACCGCGCTAGGACGTACACTCTCGCAAGACCCAGAACTCGAAGCGCAACTCCGTCGTCGCTTTGCGAGCCTGGGACGACAAATGGCAGAAGTGAACCGTCGGCAAGCAGAGATCATCGAAGGCGGAACGACGCTTTCAAATGCACGAGGCACTGCCCCAGGAATGCGAATCGACCATGAGGGCACGACCATTTTTCTTTTTCCTGGTGTCCCGAGAGAAGCCGATTACATGATCGAAGCTCACCTGAGACCGTGGCTTCAAGAACACGCGTCCGCAAATGGCATAACAGAAACAATCGAACATGCACTCTTGAAGATAGCCTGTCTTCCAGAATCCGAAGTCGAGCAGCGCATTCTCCCAGCGTACGAAGAGTTCGGAAGAGAGTGGATCACAATTCTCGGGGCACCAGGCGAAGTCACCCTCCACCTGAAAGCGCAGGGGGAAAAACCCGATTGCGAAAAGAAGCTCCAAACCATGCAGGAGCGACTGCGAGAATTGGTCGGAGATAGCGTGTTCACCAACAGAGCAAACGCGAGCCTTGCACACGTCGTTGGGGAACTGCTGACAGAAAAGACGAAAACCATAGCAACAGCCGAATCCTGTACTGGAGGACTTCTGGCTGAGCGCCTGACACGCGTCCCAGGATCAAGTGCTTATTTTCTAGGAGGGCTGGCTACCTATTCCTATGAATCGAAAACAGATCTGCTCGGCATTCCCACCGCACTCATTCTGGAACACGGAGCAGTCAGCGAACCTATCTCAAACGCGATGGCACAAGCGGTGAAGGCAAAATACGGCAGCGACTACGGAATTGGAATCACCGGGGTGGCAGGCCCTACCGGTGGAACAGACGAAAAGCCAATTGGAACAGTACACATCACACTAGCCGGTCCGGCTGAAGCTGATATCGAGCACCAACTCAAACGTTTCCCCGGCGACAGAGATCGTGTCCGCCTCCAATCGACACAATGGGCCTTACACATGCTTCGGAAACGGCTGAATCTCACACAATGCGGTTAGTAGAAGAGAAAATCTTGCTCAAGACACGCGGTTTAGGAAACCGCTTATCCCCAGTCGAATTACTTATTCACTCTCATCACCCACCTGAGAAAGATCCCGTTCTCCGAAGATCGCAGATTCATTCGTGTAGTGTTTGAACTCGAGAAAATTGTGGGCCGGATCTTCGAGAAAAAACGCGCGGTGTTCAAGTCTGGATCGGTGATAGCGGGTTCTTGGCTCTTGATAGAACGATAGCTCTTTTTTTCTGGCTCGATCTAGAATCCGTTGCCAACCTTCTGTACATAGTGCGACAAAACAGGACCAGCTGAGAGGTTCCACCCATTCCATTGAGTTTCGCCAGCAACGGCATCGATGGATACACGAAATTCGTGTTTGCCAATCAAGTTGATACTGATGGAGGAGGCGGCACATGAAAAACATCACGATGAGTGCAAATGAAGAGTTGATCGTCAGGGGAAGGCGCCGAGCGCCAACGGATGCTTGCGCAGTATCACAAAGAAGCGTTGAACACCTCCGTATTAGGATGAAACGTATACCATGCAAACCAGTACGCCATCATCGATGGAACTGGGTCCCCGCTAGGGTCCGTAAGGAAGGCACTACGCGCTTGCGAGTTGAAATGGATGTGAACCTGCTGGCCATTGACGTGGTCAATCACCGGGGAGGAAGCCTTCTCGAGTTCTGAGAAGGGATACGCTTTGAATATACCATCGATCTCAATTCCCAATACCCATTCTTTGGTTGGATAGCTCGTGTCAACATGTTCGACATCGAACATCAAGTCTGGAGTCTGTGCATAATCGCCGTACGGCTCGCGATCATAATCCCTGAAGAATGAGCCTGTCTTCGTCGACAGCACCAGGGTCTCGTGGTGGAGCGAGCGCCATTCACTCCATGTCGTATGGCTGAGAAAGAAAGGCGCCAGTTTCGTGCCAACCATCGGCCCGGCTACGGCTTCCATATCGATCTGCGACCACAAACTTTCGGTCTGATGGTCATACATCAGCAGATCACTCTGATAGAGCAAACCGGACACGCCAAAGGTATGAACACTGCCATTCACGACGGGATCAAACCCGATTCCCGTTCCGCACAGGGGGCAATACGTTACGAGGATAGGGTTGCCTGCGAGCGTATCATTTACGACCTCATGCCAATTAAGAATCTTAATCGGATAGGCCTTGGCCTTGTTACCTCGACTGAGAGCGAGAACACGATCCCCGGGCTTGAGAAAACTGGCCTCTGACGCTGGCACGAACTTGGGAAAGAGAAGCGCGGGGATGTCGTCTTTTGATGGTCCCCCAGAAACGATGAGGTTCAGAGGGACATTGTGCTGGGAGAAATCAAAACCCTCTCCTGTTCCAACGACAAACCGA
>JAJDBL010000275.1 GCA_029261375.1 Nitrospirales bacterium | reverse complement strand
TGGTCAGGCTCTGCTGGACGGCATCTTTAAACATTCCAGAAACCGCCTCTTGGAACAGATGGACATCGTCTAATACTCGTGCCAGCAAACGCCCAGATGCATTCTTGATATGGAATGCCAGAGGGAGACCGATTAAGTGCGCATACAACTGATCACGAACGTCAGCGACCACACGCAATCCGACGTAGTTCATGAGATAGGATTGGGCATAGGTAAAAAAGCCTTTGCATAGCGAGATTGCGAGGAGAATGAGCGGAAGAATGATGAGCATCTGCATATCTTTGTTGATGAAGATGTCGTCCAGGACCGGACGCGCGAGATACGCATACATTCCCGTAAAGCCTGAGACGAACGCAGAACACACCACTGCAATGGCCAGCCTTCTCCAGTAAGGCCGTAGATACGTGAGCAGTCTGAGGTAGTTGGTGACACCCTCCGAACGTTGGTCCATCACTCTCCCCAGCAGGATACTGAAAGAGCCTGCCCTGAGTCTTCCCGGATGGTCCGCCGACGGCGTTCTCGGTCCTTTGCTCCCTCTGGCCTTGCTGGACGATGCGTCTTGATCATCCTGTACATCAAACCCATGTGGGTCACGCGTAGGTCGTATGGCAAGTTCTTGAGCATTCTCAGTGTTCCCTTATCATGCCGAATGAACCGCACTCTCAGAATCTGCCCTTAGTTGATCGATGATCACCTTGGCAGCGCGCTCCGCAGCGCCTGGAGAACCAAATTTCATCCGCACACCCGCCAACTCATAAACCATACTCTGGTACGCAGTCTGATCTGATAACAATGCGTGCGCTTGCTCAGCAAGTCGCGACGCCGTCGCGTCGTGCTGAATGAGTTCCGGGACGACACCACGCCCCATCACGATGTTCACCAGACCTATCCATTTAATCCGGACTAACCAACGCGCTAGAAGATACGTCACCCATGATGTGCGATACACGATGACCATAGGAACCCCAAGAAATCCTGCCTGGAGGGTGGCTGTTCCAGAGGCAACCAGCAGTAGATCTGCAGATCTCATCACATCTGTTGCCTGACCGTCTACACATGTCACGTCAACAGGGGACTGGCGACACATTGCCTCAATACGTTCCCGAGTGCTGGATAGAGCAATCGGGAGAAGGGTATGAAATGTGAGGGTCTCACGAACCCGAGCCAAAGACTCCAACATCAGAGGAAGATGTGACTGGACCTCGCGTTCTCGGCTGCCCGGAAGAATGCCAATGACCAGCGCGCGCTCATCAAGCACAAAACGTTTCCTGGCCGCCTTCTTCAGGGCGGGGCCATGTGCCTCTATGTCGTCGAGAAGCGGGTGCCCGACAAATGTGCATTTCACACCTGCAGACCGGAAGAACTCTTCCTCGAATGGCAGAATAACAAGCAGATGATCAACAACACGCGCGATCAATTTCACCCTCGATCTATGCCAAGCCCATACTTGAGGTGCAACATAATAAACTATTGAAATTCCTTTGCTTTTTGCCAATTTTGCAAGTCGTAGGTTCAAGCCTGGATTATCGATGAAAATGACCATGTCAGGAGGGGTTGTTTTGAGAAAATGCCGAACGGCAGTATACGTTCTGACCACGGCCATCGCCTGCTGAATGCCCAAGGTACCGACAACATCAAGATGCGCGATGCCATGAATCAGCTCGACACCGGCTTCCTTCATATTGTGTCCACCGACGCCCAGCAGCGTGATGGATCTATCTGCCTGCTTCAACGCCTTGGCAAGCCGAGCCCCGTGAAGGTCGCCGGAGAGCTCACCCGCAACGATGAGCACCAGGCGGCTTCCCTTTTGCTTCATGACGGCCTGGCTGTGGCGCTCAAATCCTCACGTACCTCCGGCACGCTCCGGTTCTGCGCTCGTCACACTTCGGGCTGAACAAAAATTGAAGCCTCCTGAGTCGTTCAAGTTATCCCTAGCGAATGAGAGGATGGGGCTCACCCACGGTAGCCGTGCGTGGATGTGACGATGTCTGTTCCATGTGAGCAGAAGGCGTGTGAATCTCAGCTTTGATGCGATGCGCGAGTTGTAATGCGGCTAACCCATCCTGACCGGAGACGAGCGGGGAGATACTGTTCTGGATACATCCTAGAAAACTATCAAGTTCTTTCCAGAGCGGCTCCTCATCATGACCCACCACTGTATGAACCAACCGTTCGTCATTTGCTTGCACACTCTGAAGACTTGAATACACCCGAACGGTGCCCGATGCATGGTTCACCAGAAGTACGTTCTCGGGTTGTGCAATAGTCATTGTCCTTATCTTGTCATCCGAAACCCGGCTCGCAGCGACATGTGCAACGCATCCGTTGCAAAACGTGATCCGTGAATTGGCGATGTCCAACCCAGACGATTGAACAGTGACACCCGACGCCTGCACAGTCTCAACCTCGCTCCCAACAAGCCACAAGAGAATGTCCAAGTCATGAATCATGACATCGAGCACCACATCTACATCTGCACCACGACCGGGAAATCCACTCAAGCGATGGCAGTCGATAAAATAGGGAGTTGTGATCATCCTTTGAATCTCAACCAAGGCCGAATTGAACCGCTCGAGGTGGCCAACCTGATAGATACAGTTGCGGCGTTCCGCAAGCTCGACGCAACGTCGCGCGTCATCAACCGTTGTCGCGATGGGCTTTTCAACTAAGACATGGATGCCAAGGTCCAGGCATTGCATGGCAATCTCCGCGTGATTCACGGCAGGTGTCGCCAGACTCACCGCATCCACTGCGGCCAACAAAGGCTCAAGCTCTGAAAACTCCCCACATCCGTGGCGTTGGGCAATCTCGTGTGCCCTATCGATAGACTGATCCAACACACCAACGAGTACAGCATCGGAATGTTCGGCATAAATCCGCGCATGATGTTGGCCAAACGATCCCACGCCAATCACACCAACCTTCACGACCTGCTGCGTCATGCGACACCGCTCATGCAGGCAAACCTACAACCGTAATCCCGGCCTTATTGGCCGCGCGCAACGTGGCAGCCTTATCAAGAATGACACACTTGCCCACTTCCAGCGCCAATGCCGTTGCGCCGACGTCTTTCATCACTGTGATGGTCTGGGGACCGACGGTCGGCAAATCAAAACGGAGATCTTGCTGAGGCTTGCTCCGCTTGATGACTGCAGCTCCGGCTTTGGCCAAACGCCCACCACGCTCGATCGTTGAATCGGTTCCCTCGACCGCCTCTACAGCCACAACCACCTTATCCTTGACCACGACACATTGGCCGATGTCCATACGCCCGATCTCTTTCACCACATCCCATCCGTACGCGATATCTTCCTTTTCAGCGCTCGTTGGCTTACGGGTTGTGAGCACGCCCTCATCGGCTAACACGTCAGAAAGTCCAAATGTGGACTCGATGATCTGGATGCCTTCTTCCTCAAGTTCTGCGGCAATCGCACGGAGTAACACATCATCCTTCCGCTCAATCACGCGACGCAATAACGCAAGACCACGGATATCAGGGCGAATCTTCGAAAACAGATGAGTCTTCTTGATCCCACCTATCATCACTGCTCTGGTAACACCATCACCCTTGAGAGCCTTAATCAGGCGACCAAACTGCCCGAGCTTGATCCAATGGATGCGATCGACATGCTGATCAAGGTCGGGAAGGGTTTCCTCCTTGTGCGCAATGGCGCTGACGGAATAGCCGAGGCGGCGCGCGTTTTGCGCAAAGAGCAACGGAAATTGCCCATTCCCCGCGATCAGGCCAATCGTCTTCACAGCGGGGCAGTCAACACCTGGCTGGGTTCATCAGTGCCACTCTCTTTCGGTGGTCCAGAACGACATATGCCTCGCTTTGTCGCTTTGATGAACTGAACGAGCTCAGACACGTCTGCCGATTCTTGGGTAGAGGTTTCAAGGGCGGCGATGGCCTCCGCTTGCTTCAGATCAGAACGAAACAGAGTTTTGTATGCCGCCTTGAGACGCTGAATACGATCGCTCGAAAAGCCGTTGCGGCTTAATCCAAGAGAGTTCAGACCAATCAGATGTGCCCGATATCCACCCGCGGCTCGAACAAACGGTGGCACGTCCTGTCCCAACGCGGAACATCCCCCGACCATGGAGAAACGTCCAATACGAACATACTGGTGGACCCCGACCAAGCCACCAAGGATGGCATGGTCTCCAATCGAAATGTGTCCTGCAAGTGTCGCCGCATTTGCCATCAAAATATCATTTCCCAGCAAGCAATCGTGTGCGACATGCACATAGGCCATGAGCAAGTTATTATCACCTATCTTGGTGACGCCGCCTCCAAATTCCGTGGCGCGATTGACGGTGACAAACTCTCGCAATGTATTATTGCGGCCAATCTTCACCATGGTGTCCTCGCCCTGATATCGAAGGTGCTGCGGGGGTGCGCCAATTGACACAAATGGAGAAATTCGACAGTCCTCGCCTATCTCCGTCCGCCCTTCAATCACCACGTGTGACCCTATCGTCGTCCCAGCCGCAATGGTGGCACTCTCGCCAATGACGGCATAGGGCCCCACTTCAACATTATCTGCCAACATCGCATCAGGGTGAATGACGGCCGTCGCATGAATTTTCACGTCGTCCCCTCTCCTTCCGAGGTCTTTGTCTCAGATTGCGCGTCGGTATTATCAACACACATCGCCATCAACTCCGCCTCACAAACAAGATCTGATTCGACATAGATCCTGCCTTTTGTTTTCCAATAAGGAGTACGTTTTCTCAGCACCGTGACTTCCATGCGAAGTTGATCTCCTGGGACAACCGGCTTACGAAACTTCGCCTTATCGATGCCCATAAAGTACACGAGATTACCGGCATTCCCCTCAGCAGACTTGAACGCGAGGACCGCACTCACCTGGGCGACCGCTTCGATCAGCAAGACCCCAGGCATGATGGGATGCCCAGGAAAATGTCCCTGAAAAAACGGCTCATTGATCGTGACGTTCTTGAGACCGACCATGCGCTCCCCTTTTTCGAACTCAAGGATGCGATCGACCAACAAGAACGGATACCGGTGTGGCAAGAGTTGCATGATCTCGCCAATGTCAACCGTGACTGAAGGTTTGGGTTCCGTCATCTCGCACTCCACAGCAGGATTGTTATTTTTTCTTGGATTTTTGTTTGCCTTTTTTGCGCGACTTTGTCTTTGCCTTCGCCCCCTTGCCACCCTGGTCTATGTCCTTAATCACGTGCGACGTGATGTCGAGCGAGTCGTGGTGAAAGAGGACGAGACCACTATCAGGCAGCTTAGCAAGAACCAACGTGAAGCCTCCACGTTTCGCAACTCGTTTTACCGCGGCTCTGAGTAACACCGCATACTTATCAGACTCTCCCTTCCGGCGTTCTTGGAGTTCGCGATTGATCTCATTGACCTTCTGCTGATAGGCAATGACCTGCTGTTGATATGCGTCCTGTTTTGCCTGTCTCGCATCCGCACTGAGCAGGGGCCCTTGCGTTCTCAACTCATCTTCAAGACCACGAAGCGTTTTCTCATCCGTATCAATAACTGTCTGACGAGCCTCGAGATACTTGGTAAGCGCGGCCTTCATTTTCTTTCCTACCACTGTCTCATTGGCAACGCGATCAGGATCAATGACGGCGACCTTTATTTCGGCACTCAGCGCTTGCGACGATAGGGACACGACACCCACGACGGCGACAACCACCATCCCGATCATCCACGATATCTTCCGACTTCCTCTGTGGTTCAACATATTCACCATCGTCGTCTCCTCACTAGAATAAAGACCCGATCGAAAACTCGAGCAGGCCGGGAGTCTCGTTTGACCGTTTGTCTACTTTAAATCCATACGCGACACGCAGGGGACCAAACGGCGAAATCCAACGAAGCTCAAGCCCCGCGCCCTGCCTAAGATTGAGAGGATCCAGGGCTTCTCCCTCGTCGAAGCCCTTTCCAAGGTCCAGAAAAAACGCGGCATTGATTTGTGCTTCTTTGACAATGGGCATGATGTACTCAAACGTAAAACCCATCGCTTTATCAGCACCAATTACCTCATCAGTCCCGGGAACAATCGGTCCGGCCTTCCCATATCCAAACCCGCGCACCTGCGGAAACCCGTTGATACTTCCGACGAACAATCGCTCAGTCAACGGGAGATCGTCATCACCGCCGTATGGTTGACCCACTCCAATCACGCCCCGGTAGGAAAAGACGTGATCGAACCAGATTGGCGTGTAGTGCACGGTAGTGCCCAACACCTTCACGAAATCGTTGTTGCCTCCCCAAAAGTGACTTGCGAGCTCCACGGAGAACGTTTGGCGTGACCCGGTTGTGGGATCAAGATGATAGTCACGCGTATCGCGCGAGACATTTCCACCAATCGAACTGGTCGTCTGCGTCCCCTCTTGCTCCGTGATGAACGGGGGAAGAAACTCCAGTTGCTCTTGCTCTGTACACTCGAAACCAAAGGCTTCGGAACAGGTCAAGAGGTCGCTGATACGGATGCGTTCATACGCAACATTCAGCCCTCCGTACAAATACTCACCAAACGGTTTTGTGACCGAAAACCCTCCACCAGTTCGGGCTTCTTGATAGGTAAACACATCGAAGGCCTGATGAAAGAGGTCAACCTGTGTCGAAAGTTCGGTGTCTAGAAAGTACGGTTCGCGGAAACTCACGTTGGCGTAGGTTCGCCTTTCGCCAAATTGCGCGTTCAAACGAAGCACCTGTCCTTTTCCCATGAAGTTACCTTCCACAATGTCGAAGATGGCGGTCAGTCGATCCAGTGAGCTGAATCCACCACCAATACTGAAGGACCCCGTCGCCTTTTCTTTCACCCTAATGTTCAAGTCCACTTCGCCATCGTCCAATGGTTCAGGAACGAGTTCCACGGTTTCGAAAAAATTGAGGTTCTGAAGTCGTTGGAAGCTCCGCTTGATGGACGCCGTCTCAATGACCTCGCCCTCATTCACACGTACTTCGCGACGAACGACTTTGTCTCGAGTCTTATCATTGCCCGCAATATTGATCCGCCGAACACTTGCCAACTCTCCTTCCGTAACGGAGAACGTGACATCGGCCGCTTTAGTTTCATCATTTGGGACCACTAATGGCTTCGCATCGGAAAAGATATATCCCTTGGATCCATACAGATCAGTAATGCGTTCGAGTTCTTCCCGTATGATTCTGCGTTCAAAGACCTCACCGGGTTTGGCGACAAGCGTCGCTTTCAGTTCGTCGTCTGTGAACTCTTCGTTCCCGGTAAACTCAAGTTCTCCGACTTTATACTGAGAACCCTCTGAGATGGGAAACGTCACGTGAAACCACTCCTTATCATTGCTGAGGACCACCTCTGGAGTTCCCACTTTGGCATTAAGATAGCCTCGGTTGGCATACAAATCCTTAATGAGTTCGATATCGGTGGGAATCGCGTCCTTCTTGTACGTGCCGCTTCCGCTCAACCATGACGTGAAGAAGGAATACTTCCTCGTCGCGATCCCGCCACGAAGGTCTTCCGCAGGAATGGTGGTGTTCCCGACAAAATTCACGTCTTTGATCCGCGCCAGCGGTCCTTCCTTAATGTAGAAAGTCAACGTCGCGCGATCCTCTCCCGTCGAGGTAATCACCGGAATTACATTTGCGTCGTAATAGCCGTCTCCTCGATAGAGAGTACGCAACGCCTGCACACTCCCCTCGACTTGGTTCTGGTCGAGGAACGTATTCGTACGAACCGTCACTTCTTCCTTCAACTTATCGGTCTTGAGGTTCTCGTGTCCGTCATAATAAATGTCGGTCACAAATGAGTTTTCTTTGACCAGCACAATCAGGCCAAGCCCCCCAGGGGTGGGTTCTGTCTCAAGCTGAACATCCTCGAAATACCCCATGCCAAAGATCGTACGGATTTCCTTCGGGATCAGCGCCGTGGAGAAGGCCGCCCCTGTCTTAATCCCCATCTTCGAAAGGATCGCTGCGGTCTCTATTCGCTTATTGCCACGAATGTCGATGAAGGAGATGACCGGACCATCAGGTATCTGAACTTCCTGCGCGTATAGGCGACCCGCCCGATCAAAATTTGGTAACGCCATGAAGAAAATAAGGGACCATACGCCGAGGAGTGTCAGAGAGAACAGGCTGTGCAAACGCTCAGAATCCCTTCAAAAATGAGGGATTATACCCATCACCGAAAAGTGAAGTAAAGGACGAACCATGCATCTTGAACGTGGAGAATTGAAGGCCAGCGTGTCGACGTTTTTGCCTGACAAATCAGACAAACCCCGCTCCAATCACCCTTGCTCGACTCGCAACCTGCGTGCTACGCTGTCTCCTCAGTTCGCGAAATCGTACGACACATCTTCTACAGCGCGGTTTCTCGCGCAAAAGGACTCCATGGCAGACCATACCCTCTCTGATCAAGAACCGCCGACGCTTCCCGAGGTCGAGATCCCCGATTTACTCCCGCTCTTACCGGTACGTGACATCGTCGTTTTTCCACACATGGTCATTCCACTGTTTGTCGGTCGAGAGATGTCCATCCGAGCCATTGAACATGCGCTCTCCGGCAATCGCCTTATGTTTCTCGCGGCCCAAAGATCTCGAGAACTTGAAAACCCGAAACCCGATGATATCCACGTGATCGGAACCTGTGTCACGATCATGCGCATGCTCAAACTGCCGGATGAGCGGATCAAGATTCTGGTCCAGGGACTCGTGAAAGCGGAAATCGTCGAATACATTCAAGACGGTCCATTCTATCAAGTCAAAATCGCCAAGATTATTGACCCGTTAGTCACCCGATCACAGGCCATTGAAACAGAGGCTGTGATGCGCACGGTCAAGGAACAACTTGAGCAGATTGCCAACCTGGGCAAGGGCATCGCACCCGACATGATCGCGGTGATCGAGAATATTGATGATCCTGGACGTCTCGCAGACATGGCCACGGCCAATCTCGGCCTCAAGGTGGAAGCTACGCAGGAAATACTAGAGACCCTTGATCCCTTAACACGCCTGAAACGAGTATCTGAACACCTCCACAAGGAAATTAAGCTGCTCTCCATGCAGCAGAAGATCCACGCGGAAGCTAAGGGAGAAATCGACAAGACACAACGAGAATACTTTCTTCGAGAACAATTGAAAGCCATCCAAAAAGAGCTCGGTGAACTTGATGAGCGTGCGGAAGAGGTTCTTGAGTTCAAGCAACGTATCAAAGACGCGGCCATGCCAGAACATGTGCTCAAGGAGACGGAGAAACAACTCAAACGTCTTGAAAAGATGCATCCGGATACGGCGGAAGCCGCCACGGTCCGTACCTACCTTGAATGGATGGTCGATATCCCGTGGAGCAAAAGCACGAAAGATCGCCTCGACTTGAAAGTCGCGGCGGCCGTGCTTGAAGAGGATCATTACGACTTAGAGAAGGTCAAAGAACGTATTCTCGAATACCTCGCCGTTCGAAAGCTCAAACAGAAGATGAAGGGACCAATCCTCTGTTTCGTTGGGCCTCCCGGGGTAGGAAAGACCTCGCTGGGAAAGTCTATTGCACGCGTCCTCGGCCGTGAGTTTGTCAGGATTTCACTCGGCGGCGTTCGAGATGAGGCCGAGATTCGTGGGCATCGACGCACCTATGTTGGCGCACTGCCAGGAAGAATCATTCAGGGACTCAAACAGGCAAAATCGAACAACCCAGTGTTTATGCTTGATGAGATTGACAAGGTTGGAGCTGATTTCCGCGGGGATCCTTCATCAGCTCTCCTAGAAGTATTGGACCCGGAGCAGAACGACTCCTTCAGCGATCATTACCTCGGCGTTCCCATTGATCTCTCTAACGTCATGTTTATCACGACGGCCAACTTGACTGACCCCATTCTCCCGGCGCTTCGGGATCGCATGGAAACTATCGAGATTGCCGGATATTCACAAGAAGAGAAGCTCGGCATCGGCAAACGTTTTCTGATTCCGAAACAACTCGAAGAACATGGCGTCACCAAAAAACATATTAAGATCCCTGATGCCACCTTGCGCAACGTCATTGCCCACTACACAAGGGAAGCTGGTGTCAGAAACCTTGAGCGTGCGATTGCGAAGCTCATGCGGAAGGTGGCCAGGAAGCTGGCCGGCGGTCGCAAAAAGCTCTACACGATCACGCCGCAAGTGCTCCATGAGTATCTTGGCGTTCCGCGGTTCTTGCCTGACTCTGACAGAAAGAAGGGTGAAATCGGCGTGGCCACAGGCCTCGCGTGGACGGAAACAGGAGGAGAGATTCTCCATATCGAAGCGACTCTCATGAAGGGCAAAGGCGTATTGACACTGACAGGCCAACTCGGCGATGTCATGAAAGAATCTGCGCAAGCCGCACTCAGCTATGTACGATCACAAGGGAAGCAACTTGGACTGGAGGACGGGCTGTTCTCAGAGATTGACATTCATCTCCACGTGCCGGCTGGAGCCATCCCCAAGGACGGACCATCTGCAGGGATTACACTCGCATCAGCCCTCACGTCAGCCCTCACCAAAATCCCGATTCGCCACGATATTGCGATGACAGGCGAGGTCACGCTCCGTGGAAGAGTGCTTCCCATTGGAGGTCTGAAAGAAAAGCTTTTGGCTGCGCGGCGAGAAAAACTGTCTCGTGTCATATTGCCAAAACGCAATGAACGAGACTTCGCCGAAATCCCCAAGCATCTTCTTCGTGGAATGCACTTTGTCTTTGCCGAAACAATGGACGATGTGATCCGTGCCTCACTCACCAAAACAACGTTTAAGCCACAGCCGCGCGGAGCCAGCAAAACCACTTAGTCACATGTTCAAACAACCCGCCAGCATCGTTGTCACCTTGCCGTATCTCTTGGCTACGGCCTCGCTGGATGACCGGCTTGAATGTCCTACAGACTCTGCATACGACTCTCAATACGCCACGAATTGGTGCGCGACTGAATTTACAACGGCTAACACGTAGTGTTTTAATCCCCCGTTCGATGCCTCCCAGCACTCCCCTCGAAGAGTTCGCACTTATCCAGCGTCTCGCTGAACGCTTCGGAACCATACGCAAGAAAAACGTGCTGGGGATCGGTGACGATGCCGCCGTCATACTCCCACGACCAGACCACGCCCTCTTGACCACCACAGATCTCATGGTGGAAGGGATTCACTTTGATCGGCGCTATTCGAGCCTCCACGACATTGGCTACAAAGCGATGGTCAGAAACTTAAGCGATATCGCCGCGATGGGGGGAGTGCCAAAACAAGTCCTGACCTCAATCGCGATTCCCCGATCGACGACCGTAGAAGATGTTGAAGAGCTTTTCAAAGGGATCATGCTCCCGGCCAAGCAGCACGGTATAGACCTTATTGGCGGCGACACCGCAGCCTCTCCTCAGAAACTCTTTCTCTCAATTACATTGATGGGTGAAGCAAAACCCGGAGGCATCATTCGCCGGGCTGGGGCGGGCATTGGGGATGAAGTCTTTGTCACCGGAACCCTTGGGGATTCACGGGCAGGGTTGGATATTCTCCAGCGAAAAATCAGCAAAGAGATCCCGCGCTCATGTAAAACATGGCTCACCCAAAGACACCTACGGCCAACCGCACGCATTTTGGAAGGCCAACGACTCGCGAGATACCGACTGGCAACGGCCATGATCGACCTATCAGATGGGTTGAGTGGAGACTTGAGACACGTGTGTGACGCGAGTGGGGTTGGTGCCCACATTCATATCCCTCACCTTCCCCTCTCAAACGAACTCAAGGTGTTTTCCACCCACACACGTCGTGCGGCACATGACTTTGCCCTCCATGGAGGAGAAGACTACGAATTGCTCTTTACGGTCAAACCGGAACACCTTCTGCGTATCCGGCGATGGACAAATCGTGGCCTCGTCAACGCCACTCACATTGGAACAATTACACCAAAACGGCATGGCCTCCAGATCGTTCATTCAACAGGAATAGTAGGCCCGATGCCAATTGCGAGCTATCAACACTTCAGGCGATTGACGCGGTCACAGCCTACGGCCACAACACGACGCCCACGTTGACAGTCATCTCTGTGAAGGATCAATTATGACACCTTCAATCCCAGAATCAACGTCAAACCAGTACGACACGCCGACCGGGTACGATGGCCTTGCACTCCTTGCAGATCCTATCCATCAGTATATTTCGCTAACCGTAGCCACGGCATCACGACAGGAGGAAACGACAGAGAAAGATCTGATCGATTCGATGTGGGTTCAACGACTCCGTTCCATCTACCAGCTCCAAAGCACACGTTGGGTCTATCCCGCTGCCGAACACAGCCGGTTTCAGCATTCGATTGGTGCCATGCATGTCGCGGGTCGCTTTGCCCGTCACCTCTATCCATCACTCAAACAAACAATTCCTGATCTCCCGTCCGCCTATTACATCGAAGAACTGCTACGCATCGCCGCCTTGCTCCATGACGTCGGACACGGTCCGTTTTGCCATTTCTTCGACCAAAATATTCTTGCTCCGTTTCACATCACTCATGAGCAAATTGGCCAAACAATCATCACGGATCAGCTAGGACATCTCATTGCAGCGATATCACGAAGCCCACATGGCGAATTCTCACCTGGGGAAACCATTGACCCAGCCCATGTGGCCTTTCTCATTCTCAAAGATCCGCATAAGGCGAGCGATCATCATCCGAAATGGCTCAGCATCCTTCAGCCCATCCTTGGAGGTATCTATACGGCCGATAACCTCGATTATGTCCTTCGGGATGCGTACATGTGCGGGGTCGCGATTGGACCAGTCGACCTCAGCCGCATTCTTTATTACAGCTTCATCACGCCCCAGGGATTGACCATTCATAAAGCGGGAATTCCAGCACTTCAAATGTTTTTAAACGCTCGCTTGTATCTCTACTCGAATGTGTACTACCACCGCACAACGCGGGCCATCGATATTCATCTCCGTGACATATTTACGGACACGATGCAGATCGTGTTCCCTCACAACCCGCTCGAGCACCTTGAGAAATACCTCTTTCTGACCGACGCGTCACTCCTTGAAACAGTCCGACAGTGGCCCCAATCCACGAATCCGTTCACTCGACAACTCGGGAATGACTGGAAGCAGGTACTCTACCGAAGAACAAAATGGAAAACGGCGTATGAGGCCAACCTTCCCACAGATAACTCTCCGTGGAGCCTTCACTCGTTTGATAGCGAGAATTTCGAGAGACAAGTCAGAAGCGCTCTGCCGGACACGCTCAAACAGGTGGAGTTCAGGGTCGATCTCGCGAATAAAGACGGGCGCCCAGTCAACCCTCTAAACATGGGGAACTTCCAGATCTACGTCTATGACCCTTCAACCAGAACCGTCTCAAAAGAAGCGCTCAGAGACAGCTTTGAACTTATTCCTCCACATATCGCCCAACTGAGAATTTTCGCCACAGATCATCAGGCCAATACTGAGCTGTCACGCGCTGCTGACGCGGTATTAGCTCGAGCCTAAGCCTGCCAATTCATTGCACGTCTACCGGAAGTTTGGTAGACTTCGAGCCTCCTCAAAACCCTAATTTCTAAGGAGTTTCATGTTCGGAATTGGTATGCCAGAGCTGGTCATTGTGTTGCTGGTGGCATTTTTGCTCTTTGGCCCACAAAAGTTGCCAGAACTTGGCCGATCGATTGGCAAAGCGGTCAAAGGCTTTCGCAATGTGACGGATGACGTCAGACAATCTGTCGAACCAGACGTGAATGCAGTTCGGCACGAATTCAGCGCACTGCAAGAAAACCTAGCTTCTTCCGTCAGCGAAGCCGAGAACAGCCTCTCGTTTAACCCAACCGAGCCTTCTTCGGATATCAATTCAGATCTAGATGCTGACCTAGATTCAGATACGACATCGACTCGAGCTCGCTCCAAATCGTTCTCGGACGACTAGGAGTCCAAACGGCTCCTAGCTCAGCTCACACACCAACGAGATCTTACATGAATCTTTGGCCAGAACTGCCACGTATCACCAAAGACACGCGAACAACACACCGGGCAAGCAGCCATATCCTGCTTCCCTTTGTGATCAACCTTGCTCTAATCATCACCCCGTTGTGTATCTCACTCAGTCACTCCTCCCCCCAGCCTCTCCCGATGAGGGGGTTTTCAGATATTGTCAAAGCGGTCAGTCCTGCGGTCGTGTTTATCACCTCGCAAGGAACAGAACAGCCGCAGAATGAGACAGATCGAGGCCCGGGAGATATTTCCCAGCCACCGCCATTCCCCTTTCACCCTGACCAGCAATACCCGTTCCCGTTTCAGCCACCAGAACCCTTTCCGCAAGAACGATCAGGCTCAGGAATTCTTATTGACCCCGCTGGATATATCGTCACCAACAACCACGTTGTTGAAGGCGCAAAGGAAGTAACGGTGAGGTTGTCTGATCGACGCGAGTTCACCGGCACCATTGTCGGAACGGACCCGCAAACGGACCTCGCTGTGATCGCGATTAAAGGCGAGAATCTACCTTCAATGAAATGGAGCGATTCGGATCGGCTTGAAGTTGGAGATCTCGTCCTCGCGATTGGAAGTCCGTTCGGGCTCACTCAAACAGTCACCATGGGCATTGTCAGCGCACTCGGGCGCGGAGATGTTGGCATTGCAGAATACGAAGACTTTATCCAAACAGACGCGGCCATTAACCCAGGAAATTCCGGCGGTGCACTCGTCAATATGGAAGGGGCGCTTGTCGGGATTAATACCGCAATTTTCTCTAGAACTGGCGGGTCAGAGGGAATTGGCTTTGCCATTGCGAGCAATATCGCACAACACATCGTCACGAGCCTATTGAACACTGGGACGGTGGTTCGAGGGTGGCTGGGAGTTTCGATCCAAGATGTCACCCCCGCACTGGCAGAGGCATTCGGCCTCCAAGGCACACAAGGGGCTCTCGTGGCGCAAGTGCTGGATGGCAGCCCGGCCGAGGAAGCTGGATTGCAGCAAGGGGACATCATCGTCAAATACGCTGGAAAGACGATCGACAACGTGAGCCAAGTTCGTAACGCTGCGGCACAAACACAAGTTGGCGCCAAGGTCGAGGTGGACGTCATACGTGATGGACAGATACACACAATCCCCGTCATGGTTGCGGAACGCCCCACGGATCTTGCCGCAACAGGCGGCGTGTTTTCCGACAGTGACGAAGAACTAGACAACGTCCTCGCAGATTTCCGTGTCCGCGATCTCAACCCAGAAACTTTACAACGCCTGGAACTTGGTACTGACGTAAAAGGAGCGTTCGTCGAGGCCGTACGCCCCGAATCGCCGGCGGACCGTGAAGGACTCCGCCGAGGCGATATTATTCAGCAGATTCGTGCTGGAGGGACACAACACGCCATTTCCAACGCGGAGGATTTTGAACACGTCGCGCGTACGATCGACAAAGATGAAATGGTTATCTTGCTCATCCAGCGTCGCGGCGGCAGTCTCTTTATTCCCATCAAACCCAAACCGTAGAATAAGACAGGCAGCAGCTTTGAGAAACCGCTGGTATCTGTTTTCAATATCCTGACGACGCTCACCATGGCACCCGAAGAAAAACTGACATTCAGCACACTCTTCAAGCGAGTTCAGGGGAAAGTCTTTCCGTCCATTGATGACAAGAGGATGCCCCTCCTGCTCCATTTGACGGAACTTCGAACTCGCCTCATCCGTGCTGCTGTGATCATGAGCATCATCTTTTTCGGCGCCTTCTATTTCGCGCCCACTCTCATGATATGGATCCAGGCTCCCTTATATTCCTACTTCTCGCCATCAAAAATGGCATGGGTGCCTTCAGGCTTGTCTGACATCACGTTCATATTCCTCGCGCCAGCTGAAGCATTCTGGAACAGTATTAAAGTCTCAGCGGTCGTCGCGATCTTCATTGCCATGCCCTATGCGCTCTATGAGATATGGAAATTTGCTGAGCCTGGGCTTCGTGTCCACGAGCGTCGCTTTGCACTGCCATTCATCACCCTGTGCAGCATGATGTTTTATCTTGGCATCTCATTCTGCTATCTGGTGGTTCTACCGTTTGCGCTTAATTTTCTCGTAGGGTACGGCATTGATGCTGGATTTACCCCTCAGCTATCAATTGGTATTTTCGTCGGTTTCAATTTGTGGCTATTGCTCGTGTTCGGCATTATTTTTGAACTTCCCATGCTGATGACGCTGCTCGCAAAGATGGGATTTGTCGATGCGCCCTGGCTCAGAAAATATCGCAAGTGGGCCTACCTCTGTTTCTTCGTGATGGGGGCCATACTCACTCCGACGCCAGATCCTTTTAACCAGACATTGATGGCCGTACCCCTGGTCGTCTTCTATGAGGTAGGGATCATTGGTGCCAAGTTCTTTGGCAAGACGGAAGACGTTGATACAGCGCATGCGGTCCAGAGCGCAAGTCACTAAACGCCCAACAATAGGTAAAAAATGAAATCCAACCTGACCCTGCTAACAGAAGCGCAGAAAACCGTCCTCGACACCACTCCCCTTCTCGGCACAGAGAAAACAGGAATTCTGGAATCTCTCGGCCGCGCACTGGCCGAAGACATCATTGCTACCCGATCCAACCCTCCATGGAATAACTCGGCCATGGATGGGTTTGCCGTACGACAGGCAGACCTTCCGACAA
>JAJDBL010000274.1 GCA_029261375.1 Nitrospirales bacterium | reverse complement strand
GATGGCGTATGAGAACACCTTCTCCCACGGCGGCAAGGCTGCGGAGCCCGACAAGTCAAAGTGGGAGGCCCCCAAGTTTAAGTAAAACCTTCAACCAATACGGCGGTTGTTAATGTACATGGGTGGAGGGCGAGATCCCTCTTCCCTCCACCTGTCGATCTCACCCTGTCCCCATTGTCACCAGCGCTTGCGAGCACTGAGCCCCTGCCGCCGTAGCTAGGCAAACGGTCTTTGGCTATGCCAATCTAGCTGGCGGAGGGCGTGGTAACAGAGAACTCGTCTTGGTTGATGTTCCCCTTCACGATTCGAAATGCTTTGATGTCGGGCTGATCTTTAACTTCGAGTGAAACAATCATGTAGTGTGCGTCGGGATAGAAGGCTAACCGCACGTCGGTTGCAGAAGGATAGGCCTGAGTATGCGTGTGTGAGTGATAGATAACTAGCAGATCAAGTTTGTTTGATCGCATATTCTTGTGGACCCACAACAGTTCCTTTGGGTCCATGAAGTACGACACAATAGAATGGTCTTCGTTCTTGATTGGATAGATATGGGTGACGTGCGCATCGTCTCCGGAGGTGGTTCCTCCCATGATGCCGCAGCACTCAACAGGGCTCAGGCTCATCGCGTGCGCTGTCATCTCGTCGATAATTGATTGGGGAATGTGGAGCATAAAGAGGCTATCGGCAGTCAGCTAAACCAGGTAAAAGGACAAACGTTCTCGATGGTGAAAGCTGAATCGTGTTTCCGTTTCGCCCTTCTCACGGCTGAACGCTGATTGCTGATCGCTCACTTACTGCGGAACGGTGCAGCTAAATGAGTAGTCAAGAAGTTTTGTGATTGCGGGATTGGGACCACACAGCGCACATTTTTGGTCTTTGGGGATTTTCACCTCACGAAATGTCATGCTGAGAGCGTCATAGAGCATGAGGCGACCGGCCAAGGATGTCCCGATGCCCAGGATCTCCTTAATGACCTCTGAAGCTTGAAGAGAACCCATGGTTCCCGCAAGTGCGCCCAAAACCCCTGCTTCTTGGCAGTTGGGTACCAATCCTTCTGGTGGTGGTTCAGGATATAAGCAGCGGTAACATGGTGATCCTTGGTGGGGCCTTAATGTTGTCAGTTGGCCTTCAAACCTGAACATGCTCGCCGACACCAGTGTCTTTTTGGCAAAAAAACTCGCGTCATTAATAAGGTAGCGGGTTGCAAAGTTATCCGATCCATCCATGATAATGTCATAAGCCCCAAACAATTCATCGATGTTCGAGGTGTCAATTGAATGTGCGAATGGGACAATCGTGACATCTGGATTCACTGACTTTAGTCTGTCGAATGCCGATTGTACTTTCGGCTGATCAATGGTTCTTGTCGAATGCAATATCTGTCGTTGAAGGTTGGAGAGATCAACCACATCATGGTCCACAATGCCCAGGGTGCCTACGCCGGATGCAGCGAGATACAATGCTGCAGGGGATCCCAAGCCTCCAGCCCCAATAATAAGGACCTTTGCTTCAGCGATTTTTCTCTGCCCTTTCCCTCCCACTTCCGGAAGAATGAAATGACGGCTGTAGCGCTCAACCTGGGTGTCAGTGAATTCCATTGGAATAGCTTTTAGCCGTCGGCCCGGATGGACAAATTCGATTTTATGGCGACATTTTGTTTAGTCTTCATGTCTTCTTTTTTCTGAACGCGGACAGCTTCTTCGCTCTATTAACCATCGATCACGTCAAGTTCGATCGGATCGACCTGTACACCTTTTTGTTTTAAGCCTTCAACGGCTCGCTCAATGTCAACGATTTCCCCTGTGAGTTCGAGGTTCATCCATCCTGTGGTTTCCGTCACATTGGCTCCACGAATGTTTGTGACGACCGGGTATTCTTTCCCAATTTCGTAGACGATGGGTCTTGGAATCTGTTCCTCTGGAAATCCCAGGCGATATTTCAGACTTGGCATCTTAGTCCCTCACCGCTTCCGCCGGCTATGGCTGGTATGATGGATACTTCATCGCCATCATTGATTTTAGTGTCCTTGCCATCAAGAAACCGAATGTCTTCTTCGTTGAGGTAGACATTCACAAACCGCCGTAGCTCTCCTTGGTCGTCGCAGAGACGTTCTTTCATCCCAGGGTAATTTGATTCAAGTTCCTCAAGCAGGCCTGCGATGCTAGAGCTTGTTCCTTCAATTTCACTCTTTCCCCCGGTCAGCGGCAAGAGTGGTGGTGGAATCCGAATGTTAATTGGCATGCGGGACTCCTTCTTCAAAGCTTTGTAGCTTCGGTAGGATGCGAAATGGTTGGCCGACGAATTCCGATACCGCTTCTTGCGTTTTTAGGCCATTGCCCGTCACGTAGGCAACGGTCACGTCACCCTTTTTGATCAATCCATTCTTCACTAATTTTCTGAGAACGCCAATGGTGACGCCACCTGCTGTTTCGGCAAAGATGCCCTCGGTTTGAGCCAGAAGCTTGATGCCTTCGATGATTTCATCGTCGGACACAAAGTCCATGCTCCCGCCACTTTCGTTCGTGGCCCTAATGGCGTAGTAGCCATCTGCGGGGTTTCCGATGGCAAGCGATTTCGCGATGGTGTTTGGTTTCACTGGTTTGAAGAAATCAACGCCTCGCTTAAACGCGGTCGCCACGGGGGAGCATCCCTCGGCCTGTGCTCCATGCAGTTTGGTTTTGACTGGATCGATAAATCCGAGTTGATGGAGTTCGTTCAATCCCTTCCAGATCTTGGTCAACAGTGAGCCTGACGCGATCGGAATGACCACTTGATCTGGCGCCTTCCAGCCAAGTTGTTCCGCGGTTTCAAACGCGAGGCTCTTCGATCCCTCAGCGTAGTAGGGACGTATGTTCACGTTCACGAATCCCCAGTGATACTTCGCAGCGATCTCGCTGCAGAGTCTATTGACGTCATCGTAGTTGCCCTCTACCTCGACAACCGTTGGGCGGTAGATAAGATTCCCCAAGACCTTGCCTGCTTCGAGGCCGGCGGGAATAAACACGAAGCATCGCATCCCGGCTTGTGCCGCTTGGGCCGCAACAGAATTAGCGAGGTTCCCTGTTGACGCGCAGGCAACCGTTTCAAATCCCATCTCGCGTGCACGTGTGAGCGCGACCGCAACGACACGGTCTTTGAACGAGAGCGTGGGGTGGTTGACAGTATCATTCTTGATATATAGTTCGTCGAGACCGAGTTGCGCCCCTAGATTTTTCGCATGTACAAGGGGGGTATACCCAGCGTTCAGCCCGACGGTGGCTGGACCTTCAACCGGAAGAAGATCGATAAATCTCCACAGACTTGGCGGACCATTCTTCACCGATTCTTTGGTGAAATTCTGCTTAATGACCTCGTAGTTGTAATCGACTTCTAGTGGACCAAAACACATCTCGCACACGTGAATAGGATCTGCGGGGTAGGCTCTCCCGCACTCACGGCACTTGAGTCCTTTAATCTTTCCCGGCATCGTCATGTCTCAGGTGTTGAGGGCGCACGCGGGTTGTTCAGACTCCGATAGTTCGGATATGGTCGGGTCGTCGCCGCACAGAGGACATTCAGGGCGTTTCGAAACCTTAATCTGGCGAAAACGGCTTGTCTTTGCGTCATAGTCAAGAAGCCTATTTGTGACCGGCGTTCCGATTCCAATCACAAGTTTCAGTACTTCCGTGGCTTGGATGGTGCCGATGACACCCGCAAGCACACCAATCACACCAGCTTCCTGACAACTGGGCACGACGCCAGCTGGCGGTGGGGCGTTAAAGACACACCGATAACATGCGGTTTCTTTTGGAAGAATCGTAAATACTCGCCCTTCAAATCGAAGGATTGCTCCATGGACGAGCGGGCGCTCGGCGAAAAAACAGGCATCGTTGATGAGAAATTTCGTTGGAAAATTGTCCGCCCCATCGACGACGATGTCGTAGTCCTTGATAATGTCGATCGCGTTGCTCTCATCGAGGCGCTTTTCAAGAGGGATCACGGTGACATTCGGGTTGAGCGCCTCGACCTTGGCCTGTGCAGAGAGGACTTTTGGTTTCCCCAGATCTTCGGTGTGGTGGATGACCTGCCGCTGCAAATTGGTTAAATCCACGACATCGTTGTCGATGATTCCAATGGTGCCGATACCGGCTGCGGCAAGGTAAAGAATCGCTGGGGACCCGAGTCCGCCAGCCCCGACCACAAGCACGCGTGCTTCAGAGAGTTTCTTTTGCCCCTTCCCTCCGACTTCGGGAAGTAGAATATGGCGGCTGTATCTCGTAATCTGCTCTTCGGTAAAGTTCATCCTGACCGTCTTATTTAGATATTGAAATACTTTTCTACCGTGAGGTACCGTTCGCCCGTATCACACAATATAGTCACGACGGTCTTGCCAGGGCCTAGCTCCTTGGCGACCTGGCGAGCCGCGAACACGTTAGCCCCTGCCGATATTCCCGTGAGGAGTCCTTCAGTTCGCGCCAATTGTTTCGTTGTTTTGTAGGCGTCGTCGTCGCTCACCGTGATGATGCGGTCAAGAATTGACCTGTTCAGCACGGCAGGGACAAATCCGGCCCCAATGCCTTGAATTTTATGTGGTCCGGCTTCTCCGCCTGACAGTACCGGGGATCCGACCGGTTCCACCGCAATAATCTGCACGTTAGGGTTCTTTGCCTTGAGCACCTCACCCACGCCGGTGATGGTTCCTCCAGTTCCGACTGCGGCTACAAACGCATCGATCTTTCCCTCGCGGGCTTCCCAGATCTCGGGTCCCGTCGTGCGACGATGCATGTCAGGATTCGCGGGATTCGAAAATTGATCTGGCATGATGTAGTCGTGGTTTTGAGAGACGATGTTCTCAGCCTCTTTGATTGATCCTTGCATCCCTTCCCATGCCGGTGTGAGGACGAGTTGTGCACCATAGGAGGATAAGAGGCTGGCGCGTTCCATGCTCATACTTTCCGGCATGACCAGAATAAGTTTATATCCTCGAACCGCGGAAATCATGGCAAGCCCAATGCCGGTGTTGCCGCTGGTCGGCTCAACCATCGTTGAGCCGGGTTTGAGCTTTCCCTGACGTTCTGC
>JAJDBL010000273.1 GCA_029261375.1 Nitrospirales bacterium | reverse complement strand
CGGATAGTTCCCCTGGTCTATGTGAGAGACGGTGCCCAAGGCCAAATTCAGTCAGTGTTGTGATTGCCCGGTCGGTGGCCGATTGTGTGGAGTCTCCCATGATGAGCGCAGGTAGCCTAACGTTTTCGACCGCAGTAAATTCAGGTAGAAGATGGTGAAACTGAAAGACAAATCCGACGTTTCGGTTTCGAAACTGTGCAAGCTCGGCATCAGACCGGGCGAACATCCGTTCACCGTTGAAGTCAATCGTTCCAGATGTGGGTCTGTCGAGTGCACCCAGCAGGTGGAGTAGTGTTGATTTTCCCGCTCCCGATGCCCCCACGATCGCCAGCATTTCTCCGCGCGCAATCTCAATATTAATCCCTTGGAGAACGTCGATGTGCGATTCATTCAGTTGAAATGACTTTCGGAGATCGGTGGTTTTAATCATGGGAGAGGGTTCAGAATTCGGAATTGTGCATACAGAATTCAGTATTCGCCCTTCTGACTCATCACTTCTCGCTCCTGACTTCTACTCATATCTTAGTGCCACCGCTGGATCGAGTCGTGCGGCTTGTCTCGATGGGTACACCGTCGCAAGCAGACTGATCACGACTGCTGACATGCCGACTGCCAGCACGTCGAAGGTCTTGATCTCGACCGGGATACGGCTAATGTAGTACACGTCGGTAGGAAATGTATAAAACGTCTGTATGGCCCAACAAATTGAATATCCTAGCGGGATGCCACACGCCATTCCCGCAACGCCGATAATCAGGCCATCAAGCATGAAGATGCGCATGATAGATCGCGATGTCATGCCCATGGTTTTCAAGATTGCGATTTCTCGACCTTTTTCCACAACGATCATCATGAGCGTACTCACGATATTGAATGAGGCCACCAGAATGATCAGCACGAGAATCACGAACATCATGATCTTCTCCATTTTGAGCGCGGAGAAGAGATTGCGGTTGAGTTCCATCCACCCTCGCGCCCAGTATGGAAATCCGAGCGTGTGATCGATTTCTTCAGCGATCTGGTCTGCAAGGAAAATTTCGTCGACTTTGATGGCGACTCCGCTCACCGTATCGCCGACATTGAAAAACTCTTGGGCTTGCTCGATAGAGATATAGGCAAGGGAGGTATCGTACTCGTACATGCCAGAATCAAAAATTCCGACTAGGCGAAATCCTCGTATTTTTGGCGTGGCGCCAATGATACGTGTCGATCCTACGGGTGACACCACGTTCAGCCGGTCCCCGATGGTGACCTGTAACACGCGTGAAAGTTCCTTTCCAACGATCACTCCCGGCAGTATTTTCTCAGAGGGATCGGCGTCATCTGCGACGTCAGGTGGCTTTAAATCGTCGAGTGATCCGGCCACAAGGTTTTCACTGATATCCGTCACCTGGCCTTCCCGGTTCGGATCAATGCCGTTCAACAACACGCCTTGTACTCCGGATTCGGAGGTCAGAAGAATTTGCCGATAGATAAAGGGAGATGCAGCGAGCACGTGTGGGATGTTCGACACCTGTTCAACGACATGTTCATAGTCGCTGAGATTTCCTCCGGTACGGTCTACGACAACCACATGAGATTTTGTTCCAAGGATGCGTTTTTGAACGTCCTCCTTAAAGCCGGTCATGATTCCAAGTGTCGCGATGAGGGCAGCGACGCCAAGCGTGACGCCGACGACCGAAATCACGGTATTGAAGGAGACGCGACGTTGTCGGTGCTTTGACCTGAGGTAGCGGAAACTAATGGCGAATTCGTAGGGCAGATTCACTAGGGATTCTCAGGGCGCAACTGCGGAAACAAAATGACCTCGCGTATTGAGGCCTGGTTCGTGAGTAGCATGACAAGGCGATCAATTCCAATGCCTTCACCTGCGGTGGGTGGAAGCCCATATTCTAGCGCTCGAAGGTAGTCGGCATCGACGTGATGGGCCTCCGCATCTCCGCCAGCACGGAGTGCCGCCTGTGCCTCAAACCGTTCTCTCTGATCTATGGGATCGTTGAGCTCAGAAAACGCGTTCGCAATCTCACGCCCCGCGATATACAGTTCGAATCGATCGGTCAAGTGTGGATTAGCCGCAGAACGCTTGGCTAACGGGGAAATTTCTATGGGGTAATGGGTGATAAACGTTGGCTGTATGAGATGTGCTTCGACGGTTGATTCGAAGATCGTATTCATGACGGCGCCGAGTGAGTCGCCATCGGATACACCAAACCCTTTTGCTCTGGCCGCGGCGATGGCCGTCTCCTTCGTGTCAAGGGCGTCAGGGGCGATGCCGCTGAACTCGAGGATGGCTTCGGTAAAGGTGAGTCGTTTCCATGGGGGTGCCAAGTCGATTTGATATTCCTGGTAGGGGATGCTCGTTGAGCCACAGATCGTGTGAGCGGTTTCAGCGATCAGCGATTCGGTAAACGGAATGAGATCCTCAAAATCCGCAAACGCCATGTAGAACTCCAGCATGGTGAACTCTGGATTATGAATCGTCGAGAGCCCTTCGTTACTAAAATTACGGTTGATCTCAAATAAACGTGGCAGACCGCCGACCACGAGACGTTTTAAATAGAGTTCGGGCGCGATACGAAGATAGAGATCCGTGTCCAAGCTATTGTGGTGCGTGATGAATGGCCGTGCCGTGGCTCCCCCTGGTACCGGATGCATCATCGGCGTTTCAACCTCTAGAAAATCTCTGCTGATAAGAAATTGTCGGATCGATTCAACAATGCGGCTCCGTTGCACGAAGATCGTTTGAATATCTGGGTTCGCGATAAGATCGAGGTAGCGTTGGCGATATCGTGTCTCGACGTTACTCAGTCCGTGCCATTTTTCCGGCAGCGGCTGCAGAGATTTCGTCAACAGGGTGAGGCGTGTTACTGAGACTGTCAGTTCGTCAGTTTTCGTTCGAAACAGTGTGCCGGTTACACCAATCCAGTCGCCGACATCGAGTTGCTGGGCAAGTTGAAACTCTAGTGGCTCAAGCTTGTCCTTCTTCAGGTACACCTGAATCGATGCCCCTTCATCGCGGAGCACTGCGAACGCCGCTTTGCCGAATCGACGGAGTCCTGTCACCCGACCGGCAAGGGTGCAGGCGATGGGTGCTTGTTCGAGGGTCGTCCCGTCCGTCGCACTGTGTTGAGTAATGATCGTTGCAGCATGGTCAGGCCGATCGAATCGTGTACCATACGGATCGACACCCAATGCACGGAGGTCCTCGAGTTTGTTGAGGCGCTGCTGGCTTTGTTCGCTACGCTCGTCCATCGTCGTAAATCTAGGAGGAGGCTTTCGCAGCGCGATCTGAGAGATAGGCTTCAATAAACGGGTCGAGGTTGCCGTTGAGGACGGCTTCGATGTTGCCTACCTCGTGGTCGGTTCGATGATCCTTCACTAATTGGTATGGTTGGTAGACATACGATCTGAGTTGGTGTCCCCATGCTATCTCTTTCTTTTCTCCAACAAATGCCTCCATCTCATGCGCGTTCTTTTCTTGCTCGCGCGCATAGAGCCTGGCATGTAGAACTTTCATTGCGAAGCTCTTGTTCTTATGTTGCGAACGCTCATTCTGGCATTGGACGACAATGTTCGTTGGAATATGCGTGATACGAATAGCTGATGACGTCTTATTTATATGTTGCCCTCCGGCTCCACTTGCGCGGAAGGTGTCGATACGAAGGTCTTTCTCGTCGATGTCAATGTCCACGCCTTCTTCGATTTCGGGGTACACGAAGACCGACGCAAATGATGTGTGACGACGCTTCGCGGCATCGTACGGCGAGATACGAACCAAGCGATGCACGCCGGCTTCGCCTTTCAGGTATCCGTACGCATAGTTTCCGGTGATCGAAATCGTTGCACTCTTGATCCCGGCTTCGTCGCCCTGAATCAGGTCAATGGTCTCAACACGAAAGCCTCGTCGCTCGGCCCAGCGGACGTACATTCGCATAAGCATTTCGGCCCAATCCTGGGACTCTGTTCCGCCCGCGCCAGGATGAAAAGACACAATGGCGTTGTTCAAATCTTTGTCTTCGGAAAGCAACGTCTCGGTACGGATGCGAGCGAGCTCTTCTTCCAGACTGTGAAGCTCCCGGGCCAATTCGCCCAGTTCTTCCTCAGCTTCCTCAGCCTCTACAAGCTCTAGGAGCACGTGAAGGTCTTGATCACGGCCGTCAATGGACTGCCAACGCGTCAATTCGCGTTCGAGGGTACGCTTGTTGGCAATGACCGTCTGTGCTTTCGATTGATCCGCCCAGAAGGTGGGTTCCCCCATTTGGGCATTGATGCGTTCGAGGTCAGAGGTCATCGTAGCGAGGTCAAAGATGCCCCCGTAATTGCAGGATTGTTGCATGAACCTTGTGAACGCGGGTCTTAATCTCATCTAGTATCATGATGACTCCATCTCGAAGGGGTATGAATGGCTGTTGTGAGCGATGCGGCGTGCGCATGCATCCTCCGGACGCCTCAACACCAATGACGACCGAACGTCTGTACGCGCGTCCTTGGAAAAAAATGGTAGCATAACGTCTTGGGCCTCACAAGCAACGGTGTTACATGCTCTTCATCAAATATACGCTGTCATAGGAGAGTCACGATCGTCAGGTCTCGACGGTACAAAAGGGGATGATGATGAAGAAGAGAACAATGTGCAGACGTGCTCACGCAGATGGTCATTGCATTCTTTGGACGCGTGCGATGTCGGTAGTCATTGCCCTGCTAGGTACTGTGTTCGTTGCAGCCTGTACTGGATCCGTGACTGGTCCGGACGAGCGCCAATTGATGGTCGCTACGCCTGACTCCACTGTGTCTCCCGTGAATCTTGGTAGGGCAAACCCAGGGAAGATGACGGATGATCGATCCGGAAAATTGCGATCGATTACCTCTGGCTGGAAGACTGACTGGACGCGCCACTCGGTTCCCTATGACGAGGTGCGTTGGGGTGGTCCAAAGCGTGATGAGTTCCCATCCATTGATGAGCCGCGTTTTATTTCATTGGCTGAGGCGCGCTCGTGGCTCGTTGACAACGAGCCGGTGATTGTTGTTGAAGTGAGGGGTGAGGCGCGGGCTTACCCGCTCCAGATTATGATTCGACATCAGATCGTCAATGACACTTTTGGCGACATTCCGGTTGTTGTTACCTTTTGCCCTTTGTGTAACTCTGCGATCGCGTTTGATCGACGCGTTGACGGCGTGACCCTCGAATTTGGAACATCCGGGCTTTTGCGAAATTCAGATCTCGTCATGTATGACCGGACGACAGAGAGTCTGTGGCAACAATTTACGGGTGACGCCATTGTGGGACAGGCGATGGGCGAGCAGCTCCACTTTGTGACGTCCAGTGTGGTC
>JAJDBL010000272.1 GCA_029261375.1 Nitrospirales bacterium | reverse complement strand
GCGGTGCCGTTTAATACACGATGTTCTCGCTGTGCTTGACTGCTCAGGGCCAATTCTCCTCTCGCAATCGCTTGCCAGGGGCGTAACGTATACATTTTCATGGGGGTGGGTTTTGCGAACACCAACTGAGCTCCGGGCATTTGAATATGTTCCATGAAATAACGTCCCACCTGGTCGTGCTCATTCCCCAATCCTTCGACGACCTTTCGGTTCGAAGCGAGAAGCAAGCGCGCATTGTCGATGGCACCGCAAGCCATGATGTAGTGTCGCGCTTGCACGCGGTGTGTCTTGCCGGAGATCGTCCTGATTCCGACGGCGCGTATTGCTGTGACGGACTCATTTGGTTCGATCTCGCATACGTTGGCGTAGGTGAATAGGTGGAGGTTTGGCGCGGTGACAATTCGCGCTCGGTAGGTAGTTCCAAATCGCGTTGGGGGACTAAACTGCCACATCTTGGTCCAGATTACGCGCTTGTCCAAAGGGAGGCCAATGAAATCAGGATCACGCGTTTCCCAATAGGCCACGTCATATTCATTCGGACCGAGTTCGGGTAGGGATTGCGCGCGCGCGTAGAATCGAATCAGATCCTCGAGGCTGATTGGCCACCCACTGTGCGGAATCCAGTCGCGTTGTTCGAAGTCGATTGGATCCAACCGTGAGCAGTATCCGCCCCAGTGGCCGGTTGTCCCGCCGAAGTAGTGCAATCGCGACGCATCAAGCGGATAGTAGGGCTGCCCCACGCTCTCACCTTGGTAGAGAGCTTGAAGGCGCGCCTCGACATTGAATCCGCCCCCTTCGAGCAGCACGACGGTATAGGGGGTGTTGATCCATTCAAGGGCCAGGCTAATTCCAGCAGGACCGGCACCAATGATACAGATATCCCCTTCGATCAACGTTCCGTTCCCTATGGTTCTCGCATCCGTATGCATGGAATGGGTCAGGACAGCATTGAAAAGAGGGCACATTGGCGGGCTTCGGTCACGGAGAGAACCCAGCCGTTGATGTGAGCGGTTTGTCCATGTGTAAAGTCATATTTGATCTGACGATGAAGGTGGATCTGTCGCGTGGACGGAAGAGACATGTTCCTGACTTTGCTACGTGATAATATTGCCGATATAAGCATGTCCGGATCATTTTCTTGAGGGAATAGGCGGCGGTATTGCATGCCGATGTCGTGAACACACTGATCGTCAAGAAGGTGCAGCAGGTCTGGTTGGGCAAGGTGATACGCATCCAGTGGCCAGAACAGCGAATGGACATCTAGGAGGCTCAACGCAATGGTGCATGCGGCGGCACGTTGAAGAAACTGACGTCGTTTCATGGACACGTTGCGATGTGCAGCGAAGCGCTTAGCCTTGAGCGTCAACGATACAGGAGCTGACCATCGTGGGTGCCTGCACGGTGCGTTCTACCTTCCCTTCGGCTCATCGAAGCGCGAGTATCTGTTTGTGAGCATCGTGGTGGTGTAGAGACTTATGCGACATGGTCCTGGTAGGGAGTGCTGCGAAACAAGTGGTGCCGAGACGCAGAATCGAACTGCGGACACGAGGCTTTTCAGGCCTCTGCTCTGCCGACTGAGCTATCTCGGCACCATAGTAAATGTCGGCAAACTCTATTTCTGAAGCGTTTCGTCGCGTCGGTGCGATATACTAATCGATTCAGTGCCGAGAGTAAATATCGCGATTTACGATGCTCAATCGAACCATTCTCCAACATCTTCCGAAGGATCCTGGCGTCTATCTTATGAAAGATGCCAAGGGAACTGTCATCTATATCGGGAAAGCTCGATCCCTTGCTCCGCGTGTCCGCTCCTATTTTCAGTCTTCCGCGGTTCATTCCTCCAAGACGTTGCGAATGGTCGAACAGATTGCGGACATCGACTGGATTGTCACGTCATCTGATCTAGAAGCCTTGCTGTTGGAAAGTAATCTGGTCAAACATCATCATCCCAGATTCAACGTGGTGCTCCGAGACGACAAGCAGTACCCCTATCTTCGGCTGCCCATCAAGGACGATTTTCCACGGCTGACAGTGGTTCGCAAGGTCGCAAAAGATGGAGCGCTCTATTTTGGGCCGTACGTTCCCGCAGGCGCCCTACGGGGTACATTGCGTGTGATCCGAAAGGTGTTTCCCCTCGCTACCTGTGAGCTCGATTTGAGCCAGCGCGCGGAACGTGCGTGTCTCGAGTATGAAATCAAGCGCTGCATGGCCCCCTGTATTGGAAACCAAACATCGAAGGACTATCACGAAACGGTGACGCAGGTACGGATGTTCCTTGAGGGCCGTGACCGGGAACTAGCCGATGTGCTGAAGGCTGAGATGGAGGGAGCTGCTGAGCGGTGTGAGTTTGAAGAAGCGGCACGCAAACGCGATCAGCTCTTTAAGGTCAAACGGGTGCTGGAGAAACAGCGTATTACACAGGTGGGAACGGTGGACCAGGATGTGATTGGGATGGCGCGGGACGGCGTGTTGCTGGCAATTCACATTCTTTTTGTCAGAGGCGGGCTGCTCATTGGCCGGAAAGAGTTCTTTTGGAGCAACGTGAACGAACAGTCAGATCATGATTGCCTGCGATCCATTATTGCGCAGTTTTACGCAACGGATCTTGTGCCTCCCAACGAAATATTACTCCCCTTTCAATTGGATGCTCAAGCTGTCATTATTCCGTGGCTGTCGCAACGGAAAGGCGAGGCCGTACGAATTTCCGTGCCACAACGTGGCGTGAAGGTTCAGCTATTGGCACTGGCTTTTGAGAACGCCACCTTACGATTACAAGAGTATACGAGGCGAAAATCGTCGACGATCGATGCGGTAATGGAGCTGATGACGAATCTCGGGCTTGATGTCTTGCCAAGGCGTGTAGTGGGTGTTGATATCTCTAATACTCAGGGTGCCCAATCTGTAGGGTCCATGGTCGTGTTCGAGAATGGGATATCGAAGAAATCTGACTATCGCAGGTTTAGGATCAAAAAGGCTGACGGTCCTGACGACTTTGCGATGATTGGCGAGGTGATGCAACGATTTGGAACGCGCGTCAGCAGAGGAGAGATTCCACGCCCCGATCTTATTCTGGTGGATGGTGGTCGGGGTCAACTATCTTCGGCTCAGGCTACCCTGGAGAAACTGGGGTTGGGAGAGATCGAGATCATCGGCTTGGCCAAGGAGCGAGGCGAGAAGTTTGAGCGTGTCTTCATGGAAGGCATGTCTGTGCCGACCCCCCTTGACCCGCATTCCTCGGCGACACGTTTGTTGCAGCGCATTCGAGACGAAGCGCATCGGTTTGCGGTGACATATCATCGTAAACTTCGCGGTAAGCATCTGTTGAATTCACGACTGGACGAAATCGCGGGAATTGGTAAGGCGCGGAAGCAGGCATTGCTCACACACCTTGGCTCACTTGATAGAATTCGCGAAGCATCTTCGGAGGAACTTCAACGTGTTCCAGGGATCACACCCAAGATGGCTGACGTGATTCACTCATCGCTTGAAAGGCGTTAAGTGTTGAAAAACAGCACACACTCAGAATCCGCGCACGTGCTATGGATGGCTCAACGCGCCAAGTTGCGGCAGGGTGTTTCAACATTTTTCTGAGGGAGTGAACAGATGATTTTGGTCACAGGAGCCGCCGGGTTCATCGGGTCGCATGTCGCGCAACGTCTTCTGGAGCGTGGCGATGCGGTTGTCGGCCTGGACAACGTCAATGACTATTACGATCCTACATTGAAGGAAGCGCGTCTGGACCGGTTGACACCTCACGAAAAGTTCACGTTCCATCGTCAAGATCTATCGGATCGCGCGGCGATGAAAACACTCTTTGACTCTGGAAACATTCGCCGTGTTGTTCACCTTGCCGCCCAAGCTGGCGTTCGCTATTCCCTGATCAATCCACATGCCTACACCGAAAGCAATATTGAGGGGTTTCTGAATGTTCTGGAGAATTGTCGGCATGCGAAGATCGAACATCTCGTGTATGCGTCTTCCAGTTCTGTCTATGGTGGCAATACCGAGATGCCATTTTCCGTCCGCCACAACGTTGATCATCCAGTCTCCTTGTATGCCGCGACTAAGAAGGCCAACGAGTTGATGGCCCATACGTATGCACACTTATTTAGGCTTCCCTGTTCGGGTCTCAGGTTTTTCACCGTCTATGGACCGTGGGGACGACCGGATATGGCGCTGTTCATTTTTACTAAGGCCATTTTAGAGGACAAACCGATTGACCTGTTTAATTTCGGAAAAATGAGGCGGGATTTTACCTACATCGATGATGTCGTCACGGGGATCGTGCACGTACTAGATAAGCCCGCGGAGCCCGATACCACGTGGTCAAGTGATGCGCCTAAGCCAGAAAGTAGTGCTGCTCCGTATCGGCTATATAATATTGGAAACCATAGTCCCGTTGAGCTGATGCGGTTTGTCGAGATCATCGAAGAGACAATAGGCAAGAAAGCAATAAAGAACCTAAAAGAGTTTCAACCAGGTGATGTCCCCGCAACCTATGCTGATGTTCGAGAGTTGATGGAGCAGTATTCGTTTCAACCGAACACCCCGCTGGAAGAGGGAATTGGAACGTTTATCAAGTGGTATCGGGAGTACTACAACGTATGAAGAATAGCTGTCAGCAATCAGCAATCAGCTTGGTATCGGTAGTGAGGTTGTGCCGAAGACTGAGTGCACGAGGGTGGATGATGTTGTCGCGACATCGTCGAGGATGCTCAAACAGGCTGTCCAGCAAGGCCGCAGCAAGCGGGGAGGCGAATCGTACTACGGTACGTTGGGCCTCGGCGTGACGCGAGAACGCAGCTGGTGGGCTGTTTCAGCATCTGGATTAATGTCATGAAGGTTGGGATTCTTGGCTATCCCCAAGTCGGAAAGACGACACTGTTCGCGATGCTGACGAAGGTAGAAAAGAACTCGGGTTCCTCGTCGCCTAACGCGGAAACGTCGATGGGCGTTGCCAAAGTAAATGATCCTCGGTTGACCCTCTTGACCGGGATGTTTAAGCCGAAGAAGACGGTTTCCGCGACCCTCGATCTCGTTGACTTGGGTGGGTTCGGAAAGAAGGAAGCATTAAATAACGTTGATGTGCTCATTCATGTGGTACGTGCATTTCATGATGAGGCTGTTCCGCATGCCAACGGAGAGGTTGACCCAGCACGCGATATTGGCGCCATGGAGTTGGAACTCATCATTTCCGACTTGTCGTGGATCGAGGATCGCCTTGCGAGAATCGATCGAGAATTGAAGAAGACGCCAAAATCGGGCTTGGGACCCGAGAAAGATCTGCTGATGCGGTTCCGCACACAGCTTGAAGGTGAG
>JAJDBL010000271.1 GCA_029261375.1 Nitrospirales bacterium | reverse complement strand
AGCTCTTCAAACGCAAATGGCTTCGTAAGATAGTCATCAGCGCCGACTTGGAATCCTTGGATTTTGTCTGGCAGGGTATCTTGCGCGGTGAGCATCAGGATCGGTGTGTGGATATGCTCACGTCGCAACGACTCGCAGATGTCGAGTCCTGTTCGCTCTGGGAGGAGGAGATCTAAGATGATCACCTGGTAATCGCCACGGGCCATCGTAAGGCCTTCGTTCCCATCTCTGGCGGTTTCAATCGTATAACCTTCGGTTTCCAGACCACGTGTGACGAAGTCAGCAATCCGGTCATCGTCTTCGATCAGAAGGATTCGCATCTTAGGCCACAGTGATTGTGGAGAGTGGGACCTTCAATATTGCCGTGGTGCCTTCGCCGTTGCTGGTGAATGTAAGGGTTCCAGCGTGGGCTTCGGCGATCCATTTTGCTATCGCCAGCCCAAGTCCTGTTCCCTGCTGCTTGGGGGTACTCTGCTGTTTCCCACGATAAAACCGGTCGAAGATACGCGGCAAGTCATCGTCGGAGATTCCTATCCCGTTGTCTTGCACGGTGACGGTTCCATGTGTATTGGACGCTGAGAGCGTCAGTGTGATGGTTCCGGTAGAAGGGGTGTATTGAATGGCATTGTGCAGGAGAATCATGAGCAGTTGCTTCAACCGTTGTCGATCGCCTCGTACCCACGTAGGGGGAAGGGAGGGAGACAACGTCATGGTCAAGGGAGTGTCTTGCGCCAGAGTCAGTGCTTCGAGATAGGCATCATCAATGACTTCATGAAGCGCAGTTTCGACGAGTTCAATCTGGATCGCGCCCGATTCCGAGCGGGCAAGGAGCAGGAGGTCAGTGACCAGCGTATTGACTTCACCAGCCAAACGCACGATGCGTTCAAGCGCGGTGCGATACGACTGTTCAGGTGCACTGTGCATCCTGAGTGTCACTTCCGCCTCCCCCCGGATGACCGTCAACGGTGTACGAAGTTCGTGACTAATATCCGCGAAGAACTGTGTCCGTGTGCGGTCGTGTGTTTGCAACGCGCTATGCGCGCGTTGAAGTTGTTCTTCTGCGCGTGTGCGTTGTTCAGACTGTTGGGTGACAAGACTTGTCGTTTGCGTAACGACGGATGTGAGATGTTCGATCTCTCCTATCAGCTCGCCGCCCTGTGAGGGGCCTCGTATGTCTTCCCTCTCTGGGCTGGTTCCAGTGGGAGTTCGCAAGGTGCCTTGTAGTTGGTCTATGATGCATTGAAAGACATCGGAGACCTGTCTAAATGTCAGGTGGACAGCGAGAATTCCCGCAGTGACGAGCGCGAGTGTGACCGCCGTCAATCTCCAAATAAAATCGGTTTGCTCATGTTGAACGTGGGAGAGTGATGAAATGATGCGGACCCATGCATGGATCGTTCCCTCGTCATCCGAAATAGGCTGGATGATCGTCAGTAATGGCTCTCCGCCATCCGTTTCCGTGTACAGGATGGTTTCAGTCGGTTGATTCTTGAATGTATGCCATGTGGGGTCGCTGAGGACGATCCCAATACGGTCTGACTGTTTTGCTGCGGTAATCATTCCGTCGTGATCAATCACATCAACGTGAAGAATGTTGGGATCGCGGAGATGGCGATCCATGACTTCCTGAATGCGGTAGAGATTGTCGTGGATGGTTGCCCACCCCATGAGCGCGAATGTCTGACTAACCGCCAAACTTCGGTCGAGTGCTGCCTGGCGTAGGGTGACGCCCTTGTCGTAGATAATCATTGCGGATCCTATCCCCATGATGACAAGGATGCTGACCGACAAACCAATTGCGAGGCGGAATTTGAGATCTCCCTTCCAGCGTCCCCATATCCAGAAGGCATTGCCGTGGTGGGCGGTCGTCATGGATGTTATTGGGATGTCGACGAGTGGGGATATTTGATATCGATGGTGACATCTCCGGTGGTTGGAACCTCGATGTCGGTTTCAAGTACACCCAGTGTCTCGTGCCACACACGAAGGGTATGCAATCCCGCAGGAACGTGAGAGATTTCGAAATGTCCGGTCGTATCTGTGACAGAAACATAGGGGTGCGCAAATGCTAGGACATACCCCTGCATAAACTTGTGTTTATCGCATTTCACCTCAAGCATGCCTGGCGTCTGTATCGTCTTTCTGATCGGTCGCCCGTTCTTGACGATGACCACATTCACCATCGTCGTCTCACCCAATCGAATATGAGTATTGTGCATGAGCGGGTCATCGTTTCGTATCTCAATCTGATCGCCAACCTGTGCAATGCCGATTCGCGACCTGAACACGCATTGACGGTTGGTTAAGATATGGACCGCCTGTGACGTGGTGTCCGTAGTCACTTCAGCAGTGAGTCCTTCGATGCTGACTACGGCATCTCGTACCGAACCTTGTTGGGTCTGTAGTGGTTGATGCGTGATGGTCGTTCCACAAAACCCCTGATCGATGTTGACCTTGAGTTCATTCGGCGGCGGGATTGGTCCCTGGAATATCACACGTCCGGTGATCGGCGCTCCAATGGATTGTGCTGATACGTCGTACCCAGTGAGCACGATGACGAGGGCGAGAATCGCGAGTTGGATGTCGACGGTGATTCTCATTGTGCTATCCGGCATTGTTCCCCTCGGGTCATGGTTGCGTGGCAGTGGAAAGGGAGAGAACGTAGTTCACCATGTGCCAGATGCTGGTGTCGGGACTGGAGAATGCGCTGGCATACGATGGCATCGGGGCCCCGTCGAGTCCGGTGAGAATGGTTCGAGCGATGTCCTGTGGTGAGGCGCCGTTCTTAAACGAGGGGAGGTTTGTCAGATTCGTCGGTTGGATGGGAAGGCCGGTATTGTCCTTCAAATCACCTTGGGTATGGACTGGTCCATGACCGGTGGCATCAAGACCATGGCAGACATGGCATTCGAGCTCGAGGTACATCATCCGTCCGCGCGCGATGCTGTCCGACGTGGCGGGGCGTGGTGGCATCTCGAGTGTGATCAACGTGTTCACGTGTTCGGTCTGGAATGCGGGGCTAAATGTCTTGATATACGCAATCACATTCCATCGCTCAGTTTCCGTGAGGCCCTCAAAGGGAGGCATGTAGCCGGGAATGCCGTTGGTGATCGTGCGAAAGAGATCTTGGTCCGTGGGTAACTCTCCGGAAATCGTGGAGCGGAACTTGTAATCTTTGCGCGTAAAGTCTTTGGGTCGGGGAGCGGAATAGGAAGAGGCAAAGAACGCTGCGGGCCCATCCCCCTTGCCGGCGATCCCATGACAGAAGATGCACGCACGGTGGTAAATCGTCGCTCCTTTTTCCAACGCTTCCGGCGATCGGTCAAGTTTGGCCGCCTGGCTGGTCGCGATACACGTGATCGCGAGATACAGGCTCATGAGGAGTATGAGGCTTATCGTGCGCATACTCAGAATACCAACGCCAAACCGCTTAAGAGGGCGTGCCGGAACGCGTGATGCACCGGAGGACTCTCTTCCGCTGAGCGAAGGTTGAGGTCATTGCGTACAAAAATAGCGATATTTGAACGGAGGAAGTATTTGGCTTGAAGGCCGAGGACTGACTGGCGCAATCGCATCGAGCGATCCCCTCCTCCATCGAGGTTATTGTATTGTGCAGACATGAGGAGTCGATCGGTCACAATGACATCGGCTTGAAGCGTTAACCCGCTTGCCGATGTATCGAATACCGCTTCGGTCGCCTCTGAAAGACCGCTGATACGATCAATTGTGTATGATCCATACACATCGAACATCTGATAGCGGATGGTCGCCGCCACCCCGTATCGGTTCCAATCTGCATCGTGACCAGGAGCGCCTGCCGCAGCGATCGTCGCGTTGTTTGTTCCCATGTATGAAAATCCCGAGATGTTCGCGGAAAAGAGGTTCGATTGTGCCCAGTCCAATCGTCCCATCACATACCAGTCCTTCGAGTTATTCGAATCGCTCGTCCCTTCTCCTTCACCATTGAGCACGCCGACTTGATAGAGAAACCAATCACCGAAAGGCCGACCATGGATGTCGATTCCAACTTCACTCTCGGTGTTAAACAGCGAAGGCGTCGATGGATCGATCAACGCGCCGTGCCGATCGTGCAGACCGGAAAACTTCGCGGCGAAGGCGGCGGGGGCAAGCATGAGGCTGGACGCGCCTCCAAGTTTTGCCGTGACGATGCCAAGTTGTTGCCGTCGGGTTGAATGCGAGTAAAACGCCGAGGGGTCGAATTCCCCAATGCGCAGGTGAGCAAGGTTGTGCATGCCAAGGTTATTCAACGTAATCACGGCACGGTCAGACGTATCGGCGAAGAATCCGACATTGTTGGTGATCGTTCCAGCGCCAAGAAGGGTAAAGTTTCTTGGAGAGCCCAACAGGGTTCTATCTTTCGGGCCGGTGTCCGCGTCTTGTTCGTCAACATTAAACATGCTGACCGCGTTGGCCCTCATTCGGAACGCGAGGTAATCGGTGACATCCGGCAGAGTGACATCGCCAAGTTTCTTTTTCCCGACAATGCCTCCATCCTCGGTCCCCGGCATCTGATAGCCGTTTTCAAGAAACCGCTCACCAAAGGTGTTCAGTCGCGGTTCACGGGTGTGACACACCGTGCAGGTCACATTGTATTTACGAGCAAACGCGGGAATTGCGTCAGCGTCAGGTACGACTGAGACAGTCGAAAGAACACCAATTGCGACCGCGATCGCGGCGCAAATGAGGCGAGTCAAAAGAAAGGAAACGTTTGGAAGTAAGGACACACGAACCTCCCGAAGAATACGCACGCATCTTAACAGGTTTCGTGTGAGGCTATCAGCGTCCATATCATTGCCAGGGGTAGATATATGTTGCAGTTTTCCTGCTCGTGCCTCTGGAAATAATTAGGGAAAACTGGAGGGAGTCCGAAAACGGTCCTTTCTTGGATACACGTCTCTTTTCTTAGTTGATATGACAAGGAGTCGGGTGCCTTTGCACCTCTGTCATCTCGAATCCTTTCGTCTGTCATCCTGAATGATAATGAACGATATCTTTTCTCCACATGGTAATGACCTATGCCCTCATGCCGTTCATGACGACGGTGTTTAAGGGGTGACTGTTCAAATCATGAGAGGGATGGCGGCGCGAAAAACAAAGGTCTGGTGGACAGGTACGAAGTGTGACCTTTCGGTTCCGATTCTATCGAAGAGGGTACGTGTGCGTTGATGACTTGACGCGGAACATCTTTCTTGTAGCGTCGTTTCATCGAAGGAAAGAGATCCTTCGCATTCTTCAGGATGACAGTAGCGAAGGATTCGAGATCACAATGTAACGTTTCACGTTACGCTGTCATGCCGGGCTTGACTCGGCATCCAGGACTATGCGCCTCACGTGCTTAGCGTTGGCATAAGCGAGATACGGTCGCGTCTCTCGGCCTCTTCCTTCAGCCTTCGACCTTCAGTCTATCTACCTGGAAGTCCACCTCAACGCGTAACGTCTGTGTACGTGCGTTTCGTGTCTACTCTATCGTCAGTTCTCCGCCGCGCTGCACTGTGATTTTGGCGGCGGGATTTTTCCAATCAAACTTGTCCGGACTCAGGTCGCCGACACCGTGAATGCCTCCATGGACGTGAATAAACCCTTCGCCGTCCACATCAGGGGATTTTCCCTCGCCGAGAACGGGTTCAACTGCACTCCCGTTGATCAGAGCGCAAATAGGTCCGGCGATGTTGATACACAATTCGTCGTTGGGCTCGCTGCCTGCATCATAGGCGTTCGCGTGGAAGACCACAGGTTTATCGTCGCCCGGTATCCTGGCGCCTTGAATCGCGATGAATGCATCATTGGTCGGGTTGAGCATGGCGACGACCGTTACGTAGTTAAACCCGCCACCGGCCAACAGGGTGAGACTGCGGGTTTCCCCAGGCTGCATCGGCGGGACGGGGCTCCTGGTGACATGCAAGACGCCGTCGGTCTCTCGCATGATGTCAGCCAGCACGTTCGGATCCCCGCCTTCGGCAATTGAGGAGATTCCAAGACTACTGGGTTGGCCAGTTTCGAAGGCCGTGATCTTCTTCTTGTGGCTAAACACCAACGGTGGTGAGAACAGTTGTCCATGGGTTTGATTCGTAATGGTGATCGTATACGTGTCTGGTTCATCACTGCTCTGTGCCGCGGTGGTGCTGCTTCCACCCAACAGGACTGCCAGAATCGTCAGCGACGCGAATAGCCATGCGACTGTTCGTGAGAGTGTGAATGGTCTCATAACATGCCTCCTAAGCGAGAAACTTCGAAATGTTCTCCTACGTCTTCTGTCAAGTCTACGATGACCTCTTGGCCGCCAAAGCCGTGAACATTGCATTTTGAACGAACGACCACTCTTTGGGTACCGTCTGAAATCGTAATTGCGCTCTGGCTTCGTGTGAACGGTTGCTCGGTGTCATGGGGGTGTGTGAGTATGCGTTCCGCAAGCACTTCTCCGCTTTCCAGATCAACCACCTCCCACGCATCGGCGTAATGGTCGAATCCTTGGTCATTGTGGCGCACTGTCGTATCAAATACCCATGTCCCATCATTTGTCTGCCGAGCTGTAACAAAAAGAACTTGGGCAAAGTTTTCGTCTGGATTTCCGTCGGTCGCGATTGGCGTGACTACCGGTGGGGCCGGGCAGGGCGTAATGCTTTGTCCCCCATGGGCGTTTTGTTCCAATCGTTCTGGCGTCGGTTCACGTGTTCGTAGGGACGCATGCACGATCTCGACGCATTCTTCCGGACTGGCTTCGGCACAACGGCCCTCGCGAAACAATGTTCCTGCGCTGAGGACATGGTCTTGGAGGGACGTGCCGAAGTTGAAGAGGCTTACCCCACCAAGGCCCTCGTACAGGTTTCCCCAGTCGTGCAAGATCAGTTGTTGGAACGGTTTCCCTGGATTGCGCGTGGGAATGAAATCGAAGTTGGCTTTCAACGCGAGTGAGGCTATCGCTACGGTTTCGTCTTCTTCTTCAAGCACACTGAATTGGCGCGGGCAGACTTCGTAAATATCGGCAATGGCAATTCCAAACTCAGTATATTCTGCGATGGTCTGAGGCACTGCCTGTTGCGGTGACGCGACGGCAACTAAGAAACGGTGGGGTGGTATCCCGTCGAGATAGCGATACTCGATAATGGTGTTCGTCTTGAGGTCATCCGGGTTTGATCTCGCGGGTTTCTTGATGACTGATTGCACTCGGATTTCCCAATCTCCTGGAGTTTGTGAATACGTCGTTGTAGGAATGCCGAGACACCACAGCCACAAGAGCGTCGTGAGGGTCGAGTGCGGGGGGATGTATTTTGTCATGAGCATACCGCTTACTAGGTTCTACGATCCGTCAGCTGTGAATAGATTGCATCTTAAGTTTACCTTTTCACTTTCGAGGAGGGCAAACCCGTGTAGGGATCGCACGAATCGCTGGCGTACATCAATTGCGTTGCCAGGAGGCTGATTCGCGCTGGGTTTTCAACTTGAGGCTTAGGGAGGGATGTTGCCGTTCGCGCCAGGATTTCTCGCAGAGTTTCTCTTGATCAACAAAAACTAGATCCTTCACTTCGTTCAGGGTGACGAGGGCGAAGGGCTGTTCAAAACGGTCGTCCAGTAAGGCCGCAGCAAGCGATGAGGCGAATCGTACGACTGTACGTTGAGCCGATGGAACGAAGCGAGAACGAAGCTGGCGGGCGTTTTCAACAGCCCGCGATCAGGCGTGAGTATGGGCGTGTGCGAGGTCGTGACTCTGCTGTTCTTCGAACTTTTCGAGTTCCTTGCCCGGATTGAGTCCCCACTCAGACGGATCCAAAATACGCGTGATTGTGCGCTCCTCGCAGTGTGCTGCCAGCGAAAGATCGATGAGCCTCGGGCTTTTCACCGGACGCATGTTCTCATCTCGTACTGGAAGGATTCGCGGCAAGAGAAGATTGTCGTGGTTGATTGAGACCACCACGCCTTTTTCTCCTGTCGCTAGCTCCACGAGGGTTCCCACCGGATAAATCCCGGTACATTGAATAAACTGCTCGACATGGTGAAGGTCGAGGAGCCCGCCTTGTCCTAGCTCATAGAGTTCTTGGAGCGCGGTCGCGGGATCTTTTGGATGGTTGTAGATCCGTTTGGTAGTCATGGCATCGTAGATATCGGCGATGTGCGCAATGCGTCCAAATCGGCCCATTTGATCGAGGTGTCGATGATACGGATATCCTGACCCATCTCCTTTTTCGTGGTGTTCCAAACACGGGATAATCGCTTCGTCAGGAATTCCTCGAGCTTTCGCCAAGATATCTGCCCCGTCTTCCGGATGCCTTTGGATGATGGTGAACTCATCTGAGGTGAGCCGCCCTTTCTTATTCAGGATCTCGATCGGGATGTTGACCTTTCCAATATCGTGAACGAGACACCCAACTCCGAGGACTCGAAGGTCGTCCTCATTCATGCCTTGGTATCGCGCAACAGCCACCGAGAGAACAGACACGTTGATGGAGTGACAAAAGGTATAGT
>JAJDBL010000270.1 GCA_029261375.1 Nitrospirales bacterium | reverse complement strand
CCTGCGAGACCAGATCCGATAAGCAACGTTGGAGTCATTTTTGATGGCATCGTTGAGTGACTCAGCTCGTAGTTAAGGATTTCGGTGAGGGCATTTCCCGTATCGGATGCCTGCGGAAGATCAGCGCAGTCGGTGGTCGTAAGATTCGTATCTGCCTGCCCGGGAACCACCGTTGTATGGTCAAGGGTGACTGTAAAACCATCAGTCCCTTGTATCCCCTCTATGACGTAGTGGTGATCCGCGGTTGTATCGAATCTGAAAAGATTACTGAAGGTCCCATTGCCATCCGATGTCCTCAGCTGCTGTGGCCCTAAGTTTACTGCGTACATCAAGGTGTCGACGACAACGCCGAAAAAGAATGATTGTGCTTGTCCAAACGTATTGATCCTCTCTTGAAGCACCCGAGCCTGCATGACCACGCTGAACGAACCGTCATGAACAACATGAGGTGTCGTGCGAGAAGCGGGGGTTGGGCGATCGATAATCTGTTGTCGTCTCGCCGGGTATTCAAGCAGGTCATCTCGTTCAATGTGCATTTTCTGGATGCTGGTTTGAATCACGTACGTTCCTCCCCTAAGGCACTCAGGGTTAATTCTATCGGTGCCTCCCTTGTAAGCGATAAGGAAATGCAACATCTGTGCCCAGAGTGATGTCCGTTCTAAAAATATATCGTAAACAGTTAATACATATGTGTTTTTACTAATATATGCACAGCTTATACACGGCATAACGACTGGGTTGTGAATTCACGAAAGTGTAAAGAACAGTTTACACTTAGTAGCCGTTGTAGCCTAATAAGTAGACATTTATGACAATAAATGTATATAAATCATTGTCTTATGGTTTTGTGTTGTGCTGTCACGAAAGTGTAAAGAATTCTTTACACTTTTTGCTGGAAGGAAGATAGACTACACCAGAGAAGTATTATTCCTTTTTAAAATCAATATCTTATGATTTTTCATGAGATCTCCATGAAACTGTAAGTAAATACGACACCACTGTATGTAGATCAAAAATAGTTACTAGTATTCTTTATATTGATTTTTCTAATTCTATAGGGAAAACGGTGTGCGACTATTTTGTCGCGACAAGGCGGGCTAGGTAGGGGCTGTCATCTACGACTCCCTCCTGGTAGAAGAGGACGGTGAGATCGCGAAATATATTGAGCAGTTCGTTTGGCTTCAGGCAGAATTCCGTTCTTCGCGGATGGTTGAACCGATGATGATTCTCAATGAGGAACGTCTCGAACACGAGGATGCCTCCAACTTTGAGTGCTTTGGCCATGGCTGGTGCTAAATCACGTTGAAGGTAGTAGGTATTGACGATCAGGTCGTACGCGTTTTCCTCGATGAGGGGTGCCTGTTCAAGGTCAATTTTTTTAAGCGAAAGGTTCTTCAAGCCGAGGTGCGTCGCGTGTTTCTCGCATGCCGCTAGTGCCTCGCTGTCTCGATCGATTCCGTCGACGTCAAAACCTGCCTGCGCAAGAAACAACGCATTTCGGCCTCTACCCGTCGCAATGTCCAGGGCACGGCCACGTGGAATGAGTGCAAGGTGCGTCGTGAGGAGACTTGACGGTCTGTTCCCCTTCTGCCCTTCCCTCCGCTGTGCGCTGATGGTTGTCCCAATCGAGCCCTGATCGCCTAAAATCGCCGAGCGAGTTTTTTTCGTGAGTGTCAGGGCAATCGTTTGCGCTTCCGTCATCTCAAAAAGATGGCTGATCATGTGACTACCAAGCGTTTCTAGGAGTGCAGACGTTTTCGTGCAGGCCACGTCTTTGAGCAACTCGCAGACCTGTTCGTAGTCGACCGCATCTGTGATCTCGTCGCCACGCACGGCCTGTGACATGTCATACGTAATCGTCGCGTCAACATTGAGCTCTTGGATGGAAGCGCGTTCCTCTGGCGTGACTCCGCAATGAGAGTCAACAACGAGACCGCGAATGAGAACAGATCCGTCCATGAGGTAGAAGACTATAGGCGCGGGTGGGAGGCCTGATGGTCTTTGTGTACCTGATATACGAACGTCAAAATTTCTGGAATCACCTCATAGATTTCTGGAGGAATTTCCTCATGAAGGTCGAGTTGTAACAACAGCTCGAGTAGATCTCGGTCTTCACGGATGGGAATTCCTGCCTCCCGAGCCCTGCGGATGAGTTCTTCTGCGACGACGCCTTGTCCTTTTGCAACGAGTTCTGGTGCGTGGCCAGAGGCCACATCGCCTTTGATTGCGGCAGCGGCAGTCTGTTTTTCAGTAGGCTGGTTCATTTTACCTTTCACGCCGTGACTGTTGAATGCGGAGAAAGTGTCTCATACGCGACCGTATAGCAACAACCTGATGGGCTGTTCAAACATGTTCGTTCAGCAAAGCCGCAGCTGCTTTGGCGCACGGAGCGTACCGGAAGGTACGTGAGCACGACGAAGGAGCGAGAACACCGCTGGCGGGAAGCCCATCATACGGAGATGTCTATAAGCCGCGGCCACTGTGCTGGCCGTTGATCAGATAGATGTGTGGCCTCCGCAACAGAGCATAGTGTACACGTGGCGGATTTCACGATAAACCCCCGGTGTGAGAGGGCGCCTGAGAGTGTCGGGATCAGTCGTGTCGCAATAGTGAGTATTTCTGGTTTTGTCACGCGGATTGAGAGAGAGAGAAACTTGTCTCGGAGCTCGCTCTCAACACGTACGGGACCCAAACTGTCCAGCTCTAGGAGCAGCACGAAAAACTGACGTGCCTCCTCTGGAGCGTTGCTCTCACCTGGTTGCTGCCAGAACTGGAGTTGAGCAAACGACGGTGCGTGGCCGAATTGAATCGGAATCTCAATGGTCAGCGGCTGGCCATTCTCAGCATGCATGCTATTCATCACTTGTGTACGTTCGATATGCACCAACATATCGGTGATTTGTTTGAACAGTGGGGCGGCCTCAGTCTGCGCTAACTGAGCGGTGTGTGCCGAGATGCGTTGAACAAGTCGCATGAGGTTTGCTTTTAGGTTTTGCTGACGCACCAATGTGGGATCGAGTGGTGCTCCGCGTTCCACCAATTGTTGTTTGAGCCAGGGTTCATACCTGTAGCCCAGGGTGTTGATGAGTGCTCGAAGCGACGCTGATGTGAAGGCGTTGGGTTTCAGTGTGCTTGTGGACATGAGAGGCTTGAGCATCCCAAGGATATGAGAGGAAAGAGCGTCGGGTATCGCACGATGGTTGAGCGTGCGGCTGAGGCTGTTCATGACGGTATGCAGTGGTGCTGGTGGTGAAAGGAGTGCTGTGAGCCATCCTGGCGGGGGGTGTCCCGCGAATGCGCCAGTGGGTGCCAATCGTAACACCACTTGAGGGGTCGTTTGGTCGACCGTCGCCGAGAGGATTTGCCCCGCCTGAAATTGGCCGATCTTTGACTCGGCAGTTAGCAGTGTGCCTTTGAGATTGATCTGGAGCATCCCGTTTGGTGCGGTCGACACTACCACTGCCCGAATCTGTTCTCCCTGTGTGAGGTTTAGGGTCCTCGCTTCCGGGGGAAGTAGGGAGGTGATGATTCGAGTGATGTTGAGATCTGAGAATCCCATTGCTGCTTTCATTGGGTATTGTTGTAGTGGTTGCCTCGTCACTGTGTCAGTAGGTGTCAATCGTAGTACCTGCTGAGGTGTTGTCTGTTCTACCTTTGGCGAGATCATCTGTCCAGCCTTGAGCTGTCCGATCTTTGACTCGGCATCTCCCGCAATGCTTTTGAAACTCGTAGCGGCTAGTCGCAACACCCCCTGAGGTGCTGCGTGGTCTACGGCGGCGGAGATTGTCTGTCCAGATTGAAATGGTCCGATATTCGGCGGGGCATTGAGCAATCGCCCGTTGGGGTTGGTCTGAAGCGTCCCATGTGTTCCAGTAGTTACCACGCGCGCTCGAATCTGTTCTCCCTGAGCGAGGGTGAGCGTCCTCTCGTTCTGAAGAAGGAGAGAGGGAATGATTCGGGGGATGTGAAGATCTGGGAATCCTATCACCGCTTTCGGTGAGAATTGTTGTAGTGGGTGGCTCGTCACGATGTCAGCAGGCGCGATTCGTAACACCACCTGAGGGGTTGTTTGGTCGACCGTTGCCGAGAGGACTTGTCCCACCTGAAATTGGCCGATCTTTGACTCGGCAGTTAGCAGTATGCCTTTGAGATTGATCTGGAGCATCCCGCTCGGTGCGGTTGACACTATCACTGCCCGAATCTGTTCACCCTGCGTGAGGTTGAGATTTCTCGCTTCCAGGGGCAGCGGTGAGGTGATGATTCGAGCGATGTTGAGATCTGAGGATTCCATTGCTCCTTTCGATGGGTTTTGGTGGTGGCGCTATAGGTCATATCGGTTGTTTCTTCGTCAAGATGAAGGAGTGTGGAAGTGGTTCCCCTCAGGACCTTCTCTTTGGTGAGTTGATTGAGCCGAGGAAGGGCTGCACGATCCTGTGCGTGGCCTGAACCGTGTGTCAGGAGCAATTTGATGTTTGAGCGAGCGGGGACGAGGAGTACGTCTCGCGAATACACTCTTCAGCTGTCATGGTGTCTAAAATCTTCCTCGAGCCTTCCCCGGTGTAAAAGGTATGGGGGAGAGACGCTATGAGGAGGGTGGATGGTTGTTACTGTGAGATGGCAAGAGCGTCCTGACGTTGTTCAGGATCTTGATCGTGGCTTCCGACTTATTGAGGACATAGAAATGAATGCCGCTGACCCCGTTCTTCAGTAGGTCAACACATTGGCGGGTCGCATGTTCGATTCCTATGGCCGACTGAGCTGCGGGGTCTTCGTGAGCGTTGTCCAGATTCGTCGCTAAATTTTGTGGCAACGTTGCTCCACACATATTCGTAATCCGTTGGATTTGGGCTAAGCTTAGGATTGGTAGCAAGCCTGGAATAATCGGAACCGTGATACCAGACGCCAGGCACTTCTCGTGGAAACGAAAAAAATCGGTGTTGTCGTAGAAGAGTTGGGTAAAGATCGCGTTGGCGCCGGAATCCACCTTTCTCTTGAGAGAGTCGATGTCTGTTTCTAGAGTTTCAGCTTCATGGTGTTTCTCTGGATATCCAGCGACGCCAATTCCAAAGTGTGGGAACTCATTACGAAGCAGTGTGACTAATTCATTCGCATGAGCGAGCCCCCCGTCGACCTTAATAAATGATTGCTCTCCTCGAGGGGGATCCCCCCGAAGGGCCATGATGTTTTCGATCTTCCGAGTCGTTGCGTCCTGAAGCCATTCTCTGAGTTGCGTGATCGTAGTGTTCGTACAGGTTAAATGAGCCGTGGTTGTTACCTGAAACCGGTCGCGAATCTCCGTGACGATTTGTAGCGTCTGGTCTTGTGTGCTGCCCCCTGCACCGTAGGTGCATGAAATAAACCCAGGCTGGAAGGTAGACAGTTCTTCCACGGCACGATACAGGAGCGCGAGTCCTTCAGGCGTTTTTGGTGGAAAGACCTCAAACGACAATGCGAAACGCGCATTTGAGTAAATGTCAGAAATTTTCACTGTGTGATGCTAGCAGGGCGTTTCATAGTACTTTAGACAACCGAAAACGAGGGTCCAGACGAGAGGCGAAGATTGTGTTGAGGTTCTCTCAAAAGCAAGACGGTTCTCTAGGTAGTGGGTGCTCAATCGTTCTTGTAGTGTTAGATCGTTCAGCATGAGTCTACGAAGCCAACTACGACGCAAAACACCAAATGCTACCATGAATAGCCTGCTTGTGGCACTAACGGGTTTGCGTGAGAACGAAGATGTCATTTTCCTTGTTGCATGGCTATCGGTCCTCTGCGGCGAGCTTTGGAAGTTGGGGTACTGCAGTTCTTGTGATGGCGGGCATGTTCTTCTAGAATGCCGCTCGGAGGAAATCATGGCTGCACAGATTATTGATGGTAAAGCATTAGCGTTGTCCATTCGAGAACGCTTACGGGAAGAAGCGGCCGCGCTCGAGGCGAGGGGGGTGCGCCCAGGTCTCTCGGTGTTTCTTGTTGGGGATGATCCCGCATCTGCTCAGTACGTGAGAAACAAGCATAAGGCCTGCGATTCTGTCGGGGTTTCTTCTCAGGACCACCGCTTCCCTACAACTGTCTCGCAGGATGAGCTCGTCGCGAGGGTCAGGGCTGCAAATACCGATTCCAAGATCCATGGCATTTTGGTTCAACTTCCCCTTCCTGATCACATCGATAAGCGACTGATTCTTGAAACCATTGCTGCGGAGAAAGATGTCGACGGGTTTCATCCGTATAATATGGGCGGATTACTCGAAGGCAATCCGCGTGTGGTCGCCTGTACCCCAAAGGGTGTCGTGAAAATGATTGAATCTACTGGCGAATCAATTTCGGGGAAGAGAGCCGTCGTTGTCGGTCGAAGCCAGATCGTCGGAAAACCAGCTGCGATGCTCTTGCTGGAGCGCCATGCCACGGTGACGATCTGTCATTCTCGAACCGAGAATTTGGCTGACCGATGTCGGGAGGCAGACATTCTAGTGGTCGCCGCGGGAAAGCCAAAGATGATTAGTGCCGCGATGGTGAAACCTGGTGCGATCGTGATTGATGTCGGGACCAACCTCGTCGATAAGCGATTTGTCGGTGATGTTGATTTTGCGGCTGTCTCTGAAGTGGCTGGGTGGATCTCTCCCGTTCCGGGTGGTGTCGGTCCGATGACCATCGCGATGCTGTTGGAGAACACCGTTGAAGCGGCCGCTCGCGCGATCCAATGAACGACGTTTGTTCTGTGTTCTCTATCGTTCTTCTCGTTGACAGCCCATCATGACCCACGATATTCCTCGTCTCCGCGAGGCCCTCGAAACGGGGCGATTCGTAACAACTGTTGAGCTGAACCCGCCGAAGGGAACTGATGCATCGAGTGTGATGGCGCTCGCCGAAAAACTGCTTGGGGACGTTGATGGTGTGAATGTGACAGATAATACGGCGGCGGTGTTACATGCGGGATCGATCTCTCTGTGCCGCTTGTTATATGAAATCGGTCATGATCCTGTTATGCAGATCACGTGCCGTGATAGGAACCGACTTGCCATTCAATCAGACCTTCTCAGCGCACATCTTTTAGGCATCCGGAATGTGTTGTGTCTTACCGGTGATGCAACAATCATCTGAGA
>JAJDBL010000269.1 GCA_029261375.1 Nitrospirales bacterium | reverse complement strand
TATGGACTACAGTTCGTTTGGTTCTCACGTCACAGCGCATTGGTTGAGGCTCAATGCGCTTGGCTTAATCCCCATGGTATTTGAATGACACTTTGACCTTTGCGCGATACGCCTGCACCTTTCCGTCCTCAAGGTGCATATCTAGCTGCACGACTTCGGCAATCCGCAAATCTTTAAGATGTTTTGCTGCGGACGTGATCGCGTTTGTCGCTGCCTTTTCCCACGACTCAGTGCTTGTTCCGACAAGTTCAATGATTTTGTATGTGCTGTCAGGCATGGTGTCCTCCTTTGGTTTTAATCGTTAAATGTTTGTGATGGCAATCGCGATGCTGCTACTTCGTCATCGGCTCACACGCGGTTGTTGCCTCTCCGAGTTTTCCCGTTTTGTCATCCCACGGCTGAATATGGATACACGACGTCGAAAGGTCTACCAGATGCGAATGTGCGACACCCTGTTCGTCAACAGACGCAGGCGTTACCTTTCGTACCGTCCCAATCACTCGCAACATGCCGTCTTCCTGAAAGAGCTCGGTGCTGGATGGTTCGCCAAGCCGCACACGGCACACTCCACTCGATGGTTGCACGATTCTTCGCACCCCCGTTGCTTCAGGGACTAACCATGGAGAAGCGTACGCGTCAGGATCCTGAACCTCTCCAACTACCCGTGAAGCAGGCGTGCGAATGGTCACCACGACTCCTTTTCCGTCTTTCTCCGCGGACACCACATCACCCTTAATCTCAACAACTTTCCCTTTGAAATGATCAGGGAGCTGGCCAAGCAAACTCATGTCAAGGCTTCGATCAACCGTCGATAGCACGTTGTCGGGAAAAACATCAGTTGCCGCATCCGCGTACAGCGAAAATGCAAACCATAGGATGATTATGAAAACGCCAAGCGCAGTCAGCAGAACCAACGGGTTTAGATGTATATGACGTCTCACCATTAAGCACCTCCTTCCGTAGAACACCCTAATGCACGTAATGCAATGACGGTGCCAATGAGATCCACGCACAAAAATTGCGGCAAAAAAGTGCTGTGAATAGCGGAACAGAGTGACATCTGAGGCGTGAGAATCTGACGGAATACATAACAATGGGACGTGCTTGGATACGGAGGTTCTTGGCAATACCTATTAGCTCGCGATGGCAGGTTGGCTGGAACAGTGCCTATGCACAGACCGAGGCGCGGGGCAATGTGCAACACCATGTAATCACAGCAGTGGAAAATTGCGACATGCAGGCGCGATCATCCCTGACCTCGAAGGAAACATACGTGCAGTGACGCCAAAACTAGAAAACAGAAAAAGCCGAGAAGATGTGTCTCCTGAAGGGACCACGTTCGTTCAATCTAAACGTAGTCCCGTGATCAAGCATGCTATCCGTTTCGAGCGGGACATATCCGAGGGTGTTCTTCGCACGTCACCAGAAGGTGTGAGAGCATCCCTAATACGGCGCGCGAGCCTAATGGTTCTCTCTATTCACGCGCCTCGTGTAATTCTTCCATGACGATCTCTTCAGCCTCAAGCCAATGGGCCATGTCATTTCCCTGTTTCTTTCCCCGTTGCTCATACAGCTCGTGGGCCTTCTGTTCAATAAGATGCCAAACCCCGTCGGGATCCGTGGTTACTGGTGCTCCAGTGAACTGACGTTTTTGTTTCGTCTTCATCGTTTGGCCCCCTTCTTCACTTAGTGTCCAGTGAACGCTCTCTAATTCCTCTATCCCCTCCTTCAACCCTGCAAGACCGGGGCCTGCACGGTTGCGACAGTCAGATACTGTCTACGATACCGGACCTTATCTCCTTTACCTCTTGATTGCCTGACATTCAATTACGGAACTCTGACATAAAGAAAGGACACCAGAACCACCGTCTCCTGTCCAGATTCGCACCGTGCTTTTCTGGTGGCGCTTTCTGGGACATTTACAGGTATTTCCTCGCTGCAAAATGCCCCATGTAATGGGCTATTTCTCGCCACAAAATCACAAAAAGCCCCAAACAAAAACAATTTCTCTGCGGCATACTTTTTGCCTTCCTCTACCAGTAGAACTGGAACAGTCAAACAAGATTGCACATCATCACACCGGAGGGATGACGCTATGGCACATAACAGCGTATTCAAAGAACAGGCGACGGAAATGGCCCGGGGCGGGACATTAGCACCGTCATGGCAGCACATTGCACACCCACGATGGGATAAGCGGGCAGAACGGGAATTCGGCCTTGAAAAGGGACTCGCAATCCAGCTCATGACGCAAGAAGAGTGGGATGTACATTGGCAAGTTTTGGCACCTCTATCGGGACCAAGACGGGATCACTATCGAGATCAAGTCCATCACGAAATGATGCTGAGATTGAAGAAGAGACAAGTCCTCCTGCAGTAGCTATTGGAGAAGGCGAGAGAGCGAGGAGCAGTTAGTTTACAGAAGGAGCCTGAAGAGCGATGTCATACCACGTTGAAAATGATGCCTTCCTGTGCGAGCAAAAAGGCGACTTTGCCGTCGTCACTTGGAGGCAGGAAGCGATTCATATCATTACAGACCAGAATGTTCGAGAGGAATATCAGCAGGTCTTTGCGGACCTCGACAAAAACCCTTCGATCCTGGGTGTGGTTCAAGTCAATGCGCTCGAATATCCTGGTGATGCGAAATACCGCGCGCTACTCAAAACACTCATCGCGCCAGGCACGCATGATTCAGAAGAAGTCGCCATGCTGTTTACCAGACTGAAGTATGCCATCAGTCACCTCGTCACAACCGCAGCACGATTTACCAAACCCCTCGTGGCTGCGATGGATGGCAAGATTACGGCAGAATATCTGGGAACAGTCCTGCCATACGATTTCCGCTTTGCTACTCTCGACACCGTGTTTACCTTTCCTAATTTACGAGTTGGCATCCCCGTGACCGCACATTTAGCCTTCTACTTGGTCAGGCATGTCGGTGAAGCCAAGGCTACAGAAATCTTGTTGACTGGCGATGATCTTCAGGTTGCGCAGGCGCAACGGTTAGGCCTCATCACGGAAATTGTTCCTGGCCACGAACTTGAACACCGATGTTTCGAACAATTAACGCGCGTCACGCGTCTTCCCGCCGGAGCTATCGCGGCAACCCGCCGGTTGCTACGCCCTGAACCGGAAGAGCTAGAGCAACTGGTCGCGCGGTCGTTTGATAAAATCTGGTCCCTGCTCTCCGCACTTGAACGTGTCCCAACTGACTCGGGTTCTAATTTGGCACACTCAGAATCCCGGCCGGAAACTGCTTCAGTATAAGCACACGAAGCCCACCTCGAGACGCGGAAGACCTGTTCTCCCCTTCTGGTACACTATCGCCATGCTCATAACATCTACCCGTTCACAAGCTGACTGATCAGGACATCGCGATGGCAAACAATCATATTGATCTCGCCCATGAGTTCTTCGCGGGCAATGCCTCGTCGTACGACGATGTCGTCCGTGTAACCACGCTTGGCAATGACGAGAAATGGAAGAAGAAGATCGTCGCCCACCTCTCCTCCCCCACGCGTGTGCTTGATCTTGCGTGTGGAACGGGCATCGTG
>JAJDBL010000268.1 GCA_029261375.1 Nitrospirales bacterium | reverse complement strand
GCACCATGCCGCTAGGGATTTTCCGGCAATTGGTGAAGCACCCTCTGACGGATATTGGTCTGGAGAAATTCTTGGCGGATGCCAAGAACCGCAAGACGTGAGTCCGACAAGCGCGGACAGGGCCCTCTCCTCCTAACTCATTGCATTCAGGCAGCTTTTTTGTTACATAAACCTGTTCGAGTCCGCAAAAGTGCGGACACCGAAGGGGTGCGTCCGTCCATGGAACAGAGGCCTTATGCTTGAGAGTATTTCACAGCGCCTTGAATCGACATTTCAGAAGCTCCGAGGCAAGGGAGTTCTGAAGGAGGAAGATGTTGTCGCTTCCCTCAAGGAAGTGCGTATTGCGCTCCTTGAGGCCGATGTCAATTTCAAGATCGTGAAGGATCTGATCACCCGGATTCGCGATAAAGCACTGGGTGAGACGGTCATGAAGAGCTTGGCTCCTGGACATCAGGTGGTCAAGATTGTTCATGAGATGCTGACGCAGTTGATGGGGAGTAATCAGTCTCCTCTCTTGGCGGCGCCAAATCCTCCTACGACCATCATGTTGGTGGGGTTACAGGGGTCTGGAAAAACAACCTCTGCGGGGAAACTCGCACTACATTTTCAAAAACAGGACAAGCGCGTTCTTCTGGCAGCCGCTGATACCCGACGCCCTGCGGCTGTCGAGCAATTGAAGAGCTTGGGTGCCACGTTGGATATCCCCGTGCATTCTGCGGATGCCCTGGACCTCGGCGGCCCAGTTCAGGATCCTGTGGCGATTTGCCGCGCCGCTGTGGAACGCGGAAAGAAAGAGCTCTTCGATGTTGTGATTCTTGACACTGGGGGACGTCTACAGATTGATGAGTCCCTGATGAAAGAGTTGCAATACATTCGTGATCGCGTTCGTCCAGACGAGACGCTCCTGGTGGCAGACGCGATGACAGGACAGGAAGCCGTATCGATTGCTGACCAATTTTCCCAACAGATTGGCCTCACCGGGGTGATCTTGACCAAGATGGAAGGGGACACGCGCGGTGGAGCGGTCTTGTCCATCAAGGCTGCAACGGGCAAACCAATCAAGTTCATTGGCGTAGGGGAAAGGCTGGAGGCACTCGAACCGTTTCATCCCGAACGTATGGCGTCGCGCATCTTGGGTATGGGTGATGTCCTCACCCTCATTGACAAAGCCCGTGAAGCCGCACTGCATGCGGCAACGCCAGCGGCGAACAAAGTCTTTCGTCCTGATACGTTGACCTTTGAAGACTTTGCGGAGCAACTGAAGCAGTTGGATCAAATGGGCCCGTTGGAGTCGATTGTGGATATGCTTCCTGGGCGGCAAATGTTGAAAAAGGATATGGACCTTGGCGCTGACAAAAAAGCCATTTCACGCACCATCGCCATCGTGAATTCCATGACGGTGAAGGAACGACGGGATCATTCGCTGATCAGTGGAAGTCGGAAGGTGCGTATTGCTACGGGGAGCGGAACGAGCGTGCAAGAAATTAATCAGCTGATCAAACAGTTTCTGACAGCGAAAAAGATGTTGAAGAAGATGACAGGGCGAAAGGCTAGAGGGCAGTTGCAATCCATGATGAGGTCCATGGGGGCCTGAGTAACGAATCGCGAACGAACGTGTTCGCACAACGAGTGTGAGCAGAGAGTGACGGCACATTTCAATCACCGGTTATTGTACGAGTAGAGGAGAGAACATGGCAGTTAGAATACGATTGACACGCGTTGGAAGAAAGAAACGTCCGTACTATCGGGTGGTGGCAACAGACTCGCGAATGCCGCGAGACGGTCGATTTCTTGAAATCATAGGCACCTACGACCCGCTTCCCAATCCCTCGGTATTCGAGTTTAAGGAAGAAAGAGTGTTGCACTGGCTGCAACATGGGGCGCTTCCCTCAGAGCGAGTCGGTCGGTTGATGAAAGCCGCTGGACTCACGGAGAAGTTTGAAGCCATGAAAGGTAAGGGAGCGGAACCTGCCGCCACATGACACCTGCGATCTCGACAGAGTCTGACGCGGCTTTAGATCTCGTCACGATTGGCGAAGTCGGACGCACGCATGGCCTGGCGGGTGAGCTGAAGGTTCGACCGATCGCCGATACACCGGACAGGTTGGATGGCCTTGAACAGCTCATCTTGGAGGCGGAGGACGGTCGAGTCGGGACGTTTACCATTCAAGGTGTTCGTCATCAGGGGCAATGGCTGATCGTTTCATTCCATGAGATCTCGTCCGTTGAGCAGGCCCAGCCTTGGGTCCGTTCGATGGTGAAGATTCCCATGGATAGGTTGGAGAACCTTCCCGAGGGCGAGTATTACCACTTTGATCTCATCGGCATGGAGGTCGTGACAGAAACAGGCGCGCGACTTGGTGCGATTGAGGACATCATTCCTACGGGAAGCAACGATGTGTTCGTCGTACGTCATGAGAACGAGGAATATTTGATCCCGAGTACAGAAGAGGTTGTTCGACAGGTTGATGTTGCGCAGAAGCGCATGGTGATTCGTCCGATGGAAGGGTTGTTGGACTGCAATGCAGTGTGACGTTCTCACTCTTTTCCCACAGATGGTGGAGTCCGTGCTTGGGACGAGCATGCTCTCGCTGGCTCAACAAAAGGGATTGCTGGATGTGCGAGCGATCGACATCCGATCATTCACGCACGATCGGCATCGCACCGCGGATGATCGCCCCTACGGGGGTGGCGCAGGAATGGTGCTCAAGCCCGAACCCATTCTTGAGGCCGTGGATTCTATCTATGCGGAACACCCAGACGCGAAGATTGTGATGACGTCGCCTCGGGGACAACCGTTTGATCAGGCGCGGGCTCAGACGTTCAGTGAAGAGACACGACGACTCGTCTTTATCTGTGGGCACTATGAAGGCATCGATGAACGTGTACGGACAGTGATGCTCCAGGACGGCCGCGATGTGGACGAAGTGTCGATTGGAGATTATGTGCTGACAGGAGGAGAGCTTGCCGCGCTGGTCATGATTGATGCTGCGGTTCGCTTGATTCCAGGGGTTTTGGGTGACGTCGAGTCGGTCAAGGAAGAGTCCTTCGCCGAGGCGTTGCTTGAATACCCGCAATACACTCGCCCGGCAGAGTTTCGCGCCGCGCGAGTTCCAGAGGTGTTACTATCGGGCAATCACGGCGCCATCCGGGAATGGCGCCACCAATCGTCGCTGAAGGATACGTATTCACGGCGTCCTGATCTGCTGATGGATGAAACGCTGAGTGAAGATGATCGGATATTTCTTTTAGGACTAAACGAGAATGAGAGTGCCGGTGGGTCGGGCTCTTCAAGGAGGCTATCGTCATGAATATGCTAGATCGGGTTCGACAATCCCTCAAGTCGGATCACGTTCCTACAATGAAAATCGGAGATAC
>JAJDBL010000267.1 GCA_029261375.1 Nitrospirales bacterium | reverse complement strand
ATGTCAATGATTATATCGGTGCAGTGTGACGTGCCCTTGAGGTTTTGCGACAGAATGTCGCGCATTGCCGAGATTGTGAGTCCGGTTTTTTGCATCGCGTTGGAGAATCAAACCTGGAGTCAGCAACGTGTAAGACATCGCTTGGAGGCGATGTGGATGCCCACGAGGCGAATGGTCAGGGTAACCGTCGCGTCTTTCGGCTGTGGTGTTTTAGGTAGGGAAGAAGTAAGGGATTGCGATCATCGCGAAGACCCACAGCAGGATATTCAGAGGAAGACCGATACGTACGAAGTCTCCAAATGTATATCCACCTGGTCCCATGATCATCAAGTTTGTTTGATAACTGATTGGGGTTGCAAAGCATGCGCTCGCACCGAAAATAATTGCCACCATGAGGGGCAAGGGACCCATACCTATTTCAACGGCCATGCTTGCGGCAATAGGGACCATCAGGACGGCGGTGGCATTGTTGGACAAAAACGATGTAAAGAACATTGTCAGGAGATAAATGGCGCCGATCAGGACCCATGGTTCCGTTGAGCCAATCACCGCAAGAACATTGTGCGCGATGTCGACAGCGAGGCCTGTTTTGATCATCGCGAGTCCCAGAGGGATCGTTCCTGCCATCAACAGGAGCACCGAAATATCCATCGCCTGGGACGCCTCAGACAACCTGATACATCTGGTCAGAAGCATGAGAGCCGCTCCGGCGAGTGTCAATGACACGAGAGGGAAGATACTCAATGCAGCCAACGTGATGACCCCGCCCATGATCGCCAAGGCGACTGGTGCCTTCTCCCGATCAATCATCGTGTCCTGAACGCCTTCCGCGACCATCACTCCTCCGGCTTCTCGCAAACGTAGTAGTCCTTGAACATCGGACTCAACGAGGAGCACATCCCCTACTTTGAGTCGAGTCTCGCGAATCAAGACCCGGTGGGGTCTTCCCAAACGATCAATCCCTAGTACCTTGACCCCGTACAGCTGATTCAACCCAATGCGGGTTACCCGTCGTCCCACGTAGGGAGAGTTAGAGAGGATCACGGCTTCGGCGAGTGTCGGTTCGTCGTGTTTCGTTCCTGGGGACTCCGCATCATCGATGACTGACGCGAGGAGAACTCCTTCTTGCGACAACAACTGCCTTATGTCACTTGCTGGCCCATGGACAATCAATGAGTCATTCGGTGCGATGACGGTATGTGGATCGATTGGGGTATGCAGTACCTCACGATTTCGGATGATCTCGAGAATCGTCAACTCTGTCTTCCCGTGAAACACATCAGAGGCTAACTTTCCAACGAGAAACGAGTCGGGTCCTACGATGACTTCGGTATCAAAGTTTCCCCCTCTATCGTGGGTCCCATGTGGAACGCCCGATGGCCGGTGTGGTAGAAGTTTGTCCCCAAACACGTAGAGATAGACTGCACCGATTGCCAGGTTCAATATGCCCAACAGCGAAAAATCAAAAATGCCAAATTGTTGGCCCGTATTTCGTTGAGCGAGATCGTTCACAATAATATTCGTGCTGGTCCCTATGAGCGTGCAGGTTCCGCCGAGAATGGCGAGGTAATTGATCGGAATCAGTAATTTTGAAGGGGCAATATCGATACGACGACAAATGGTAAGGGCGACAGGAATCATCATGAGCACAATAGGGGTGTTGTTCGCGAATGCACTCAAGAAGGGGACAAGGATTGAGAGCACCAGAAAAAGTCTATTCTGATTATCTTTGGCAAGCCGTAAAACGAGGCCAATAAACAGTTCTAGTCCTCCGGTACGAATCATTGCCGCGGTAAGGACAAACATTCCGGCGACGGTGACCGTTGCCGGACTTGAAAATCCAGAAATAGCTTCCTCCGGCGTGAGTAGGCCAGTGATGGCTAGGGCAGCGATGGAAAGGAGAGCAGTGATCTCCGTTCGGATATATTGGGTAACGAGAAGTGTGACTACACCAAGGATGAGTAGTGCGAGGATGAGTCCGTCCATAGCTAAGGAAGCGGTTCCGATGGGGTCATGTGTGTGCGGTGCCACACAGCGCGATACATGAGTAAGACACTCAGATCAGAACCCCAGGGAGTTGGTGATAGGACGTCATGGCGTCGTGTGTCGTGGAGCGGCTGAATTGATGTTGGGAGTAAATCCCGCATGGGTCACCCATCACCCAGGCAGATGTTGTCCTTCCTTAGAACTTACTCAGCATGCGTGAGACCAACCGTGCGCGTTCGATAATCGTGGTTTTCTCCGATTTCAACATGTCGAGGTCGGTCTTCACCTTGAGAAACCCCTTATACGCTTCCTGCATTTCAATGTTGACGTCGTAAAGTGCTCGATCGAGCTCTGCCGCCATCTGCATGAGTCGATCGTAGTTCTTCTCAAGGTTTCCTGCCTCGTCAGAGGTGAGTGGTTGAACTCGCAACGTGTTGGATCCTCCTCGCGTCTATCATTGTAGTAGAAAGATAAGCCCGTTTCCGAATGCCGTTGTGTCCTGTGATTTGACCAGCGTGTGATGGGCGTCAAGAATGCGAACGGCGCCTGATCATACCAATCACGTTGAAGTCGATCAACCCCTTGTCTTTCAAGGGGTTTCGTGCATTTCAGTCTCTCGAAAACAGGGCTGAGCAAAATTGACAAGGTTTATGACATCTCCTACAATTCGGCACGCTTTTTTGTGTTAACTGAAAGGTCCTAAGGTCGCGATGAAACAGGGTTTTCAGCGAATTGATCGATTGCCCCCCTATGTCTTTGCAGAGGTGACGGCGCTCAAGCTTGAGGCGCGACACCAGGGTGAAGACATTATCGATTTCGGGATGGGGAATCCTGATATGCCTACCCCTCAGCCGATTGTGGATAAGTTGATCGAAGCGGCTGGAAACTCAAAAAATATGCGGTACTCCGCATCGCGAGGCATCACGAAATTGCGAGCCGCGATCGCAGGGTGGTACGGCCGAAAATATGGAGTCGCGCTTGACCCGGAGACGGAAACCA
>JAJDBL010000266.1 GCA_029261375.1 Nitrospirales bacterium | reverse complement strand
TATTCATCTTGATGGTCTCGAGGCAGAACACGATGCGGCGGTATGTGAGGAAGGTGTCTACAAGAAATGCATTGTAGCGATTAAAGAGTTGGTGAAGCGCGGGTTTCGCGTCACAACCAACTCAACGTTTTTTAACACCGATACCAGTGAACATATCCGAGCCTTTTTCGACGTGGCCACGGAACTTGGCGTAGAAGGGATGACGATCTCCCCGGGCTATCCCTACGAAAAGGCTCCTGACCAAGGGATCTTTCTCGAGCGGGAGAAAACGAAATCGCTATTCAAGAGTGTGTTCGACAATCAGAAAAGTTCATGGGTCTTTAATCAAACACCACTGTTTCTTGATTTTCTCCAAGGTAAGGTCGAATACCAATGCACCCCGTGGGGAAACCCAACCTACAATATCTTTGGGTGGCAGCGCCCCTGCTATCTCATGAGCGAAGGCGACTACGCGTCGTCGTTTAAAGAGTTAATGGAAGAAACGCCTTGGGAACAATACGGACACGGCAATCATCCGAAATGCGATAATTGTATGGTCCACTCCGGGTATGAAGCGTCCGCCGTTCTTGATTCAGTATCCTCACCCGCTAAGATGTGGCGCGCGACCGTCGCGTCTATGTAACGCTAACGCCACACCTCCCAGAACAATTGCCGCGGCGGCGATGAACATCAAGTCGTAGCCACCGATGCTAACCAGTAGGCCCCAGAGTGGGGCTCCGATCAGAAACCCTACGTCGAATAATAGTGTGTAGAACGTCACTACCGTTCCTCTGGTTTCCTCGTCTGCAGCCTCGATGATAATTGAGGAGAGGATGGGGAATCCGTAGCCATGCCCTATCCCGCATAGCATTCCTGTGAGCATGAGTCCCCATGTCGTGGGGAGATGCATGATCAGGAGAATTCCTACAGCCAGACAGCCCAGGGATGTCGTGAGTACCAGTTTTTCGCCAAGCTGCTGTGGAAGCCTTGCCCCAAACACTCGGATGAGTACTGCGACGCTTGAGTATGTGGTGAAAAAGAACGACACGTTTGTAAGACCAACAGATTGTGCAAAGGGTTTGAGAAACGTGAAGTAGGACGCGAGGCCGAGTGAGAAGGCAAGGCTTACGAGCCACAGTGTGACGAATCGTTGATCCTTGACGATTATCCAGAGACTTTGGCGTGAGCCACTGGTTTTCTTAACATCAGGTTCTGATAGTAGCGCAAAGAAAATGATGGCGATCGCACTCATGATTGATCCGCAAATAAATAGTGCTGGGAATCCGCCGATCTGAATAAGCCATTCGCCAAGCATGACACCGAGGGCTCCAGATAAATGGCCCGCGATGCCAAAGTAGGCAAAGCCTTCTGTGCGGCGCGTCTCCGGGATAATGTCAGCGGCGAATGTCATAATGGCCGCGAAGAGTGGGCCTACGGATAATCCGTGTACTAGTCGTATCCCGTAAATCAGTGGCCCCGCATCGTCGACGAGGACATAGCCTAGATTCACAAAGACAAAGAGGCTCGCCGAGCCGATCAAGAGCGGTTTTCGTCCTCGCCGGTCAAGTTGACCGCCAACCCAGAGTCTAATGAGAACCCCCGACACTGATGCCGTTCCCATCAACACTCCGACCATGAAGCTGCCGTACCCGAGGTTGCCGAGAAATAACGGTAGAAGGACGTATGGCCAAAAGGCCATGCCGATGAAGAAGTGTCCGCCAAACGCGAGGACGAAGTTTCTGGTTAGGATAGGGGAAAGAGCAGGCTCTGGAGTCGTGTCATCGCTAGGCAGCGGAGGCTGCAATGTGCCCATTAATTGCGGCGAAACTGCTTGCTAAGCGAGAGACCCTGGCATTGGTATGACGATCCAATATTGACCCCGTACACCTTTTCCGACGGGGCCATCAGACGTTCGTAGATGAGTCTGCCTACCGTTTGGCCATCCTCGATAATAAATGGAACGTCGTGGGAGCGGACTTCTAGGACCGCATGGGTGCCTTTGATATCGCTTTGGCCGTATCCAAAGCCTGGGTCAAAAAAACCAGCATAATGAATACGGAATTCTCCAATCGATGAATCATAGGCGACCATTTCTGCGGCGTAATGTGGCGGAACGCGAATCTTTTCTTTCGACCCGAGAATGTAGAAATCATCAGGATTTAATATGAGGTTGTTGTTCTTTGTCTTCTGAATGATCTCCCAGAAATCTGTGGGCTCATATTGGTTGATCTTTCGAAAATTGATGGCAGGAGCATGTTTCTTGGCACGATATCCAATCACTTCGCCATCGGAGGCACCTTGCAGGTTGATCGATAGTCGCAGGCCATTCCGAATTGATGCTTCGCCGGGACGATCCCCGTCTTCATAAACCAGGGTTTCCTCCACGTCTAGCTTCTGTAGTCTGCTATCGAGCGAGGGTGGTTTCCCTCGACTGAGTCGGAGCTGGTTGAGGCAGTCGCCTTGGGTCAGCACAATGGGGAAGGTGCGGGGGACAATCTCTGCGTACAACCCGCCTTTGTAGCCGTTTGAAACCTGTTCAAACTCGACGGCCCCGTCGGTGATCAGGCGGGTAAATATATCCAGTCGCC
>JAJDBL010000265.1 GCA_029261375.1 Nitrospirales bacterium | reverse complement strand
TTAGTCAGTCAAAAATAGAGGAAAGGAACTTGGCGGTCTTAGATCGTTTAGACACTGTAGTCCTTTAGGTAAGGAGGCACTTAATTTTTGAATTGCCGACAAACGTTTGAACCCAAAGCATTACCTCACTGGAGCGTGAGGATTACCAATCATATATCGTGAATCGTTGATGTTGTTTCGCTTATCCTCATAGTATTGTTCACGTTTGTCCCCTTCTTGCAACGGATTATACACTCCGTACAAGATTCTTCTTCCTTCAGTAGAGGTATTTATTGCAGATCTATGCGGGAGTCTTTCTGTAAACAGAATGACATCACCGGGATCCGTCTCGATTTGGATCCAATGAATGCTGTCTTCTACCTCCTGGGCAATTTTAGAAAAGTTGGGATGATCCGGATTCGGGCGCTCCATCCGAAGAATATCTCGCTTGCTTAGAGGCCAATCGGCAGCAACTTCAAAACAGCCATTTTCTCTTGTGGCTTTGTCCACGCCGATTAAGATCGAAATATAAGGGATCGAGTCTTGTTCAAATTCAGCAAGTGATCCACGTTCATACGCAACGCCATCTTGATGAGCCGCATGGGCACCTCCACCAGGCGGCTTGAAATTAATTCGATCCTTATACAACACTGCCTCAACGCCCATCAGACTATGTAAGGTCTCTGTCACAAAAGAATTCATGAGACATTTAGACAGGCCGTCGTGATAGGGCACGAAATTTTCGATCCTTGATAGCGTGCTCGGATCATTCATTTCATAAAATTTAAGACATTGACTCATGTCTGCAGGCCATTGAGCAATATCGTCTACCCAGCCGGACATCTCTTTCGCCATATCCGCCAACAACCCCCTGAAAACAAGGTATGAATTAGCTTTCCAAAAATTTTGTCGATCGATCGTTACGTTCATTTTCCCCAAAAACCCGTTTTTAAGTTTCTCTTTCCATCGGTGCCTAGCTTCCTTGAATACTTCTTGAGCGACACCCTTCATTCCAGATTTGAATCACCCTGTCCGCGACCTGCTCTGGAGTGAGTTGGTCGGTATCGATGTCGTAGTGAGCGGCGCTCTTGTATTTTGGCGTCCGTCGCTCTAAGACTTCCGCCACCTCTTCGGTAAAGCTTTTTCCTTCAGTCAACGCAGGCCGTTCCGTGCCCTCTTCAATTCGAGACACGATCGCTGGCACTGACGCCTTGAGCCAAATGACGCAGGCGTTCGTTTGCAGTGCCTCAATATTCTCAGGCCGTTCAATCACACCCCCACCGGTATCAATAATCATGTTGTCACGCGTAGCCAACTCCCGAGCGACTTCAGATTCCATATCGCGAAATCCCTTCCAGTCATGCTTCTTCACAATCTCTGGAATGGACATCCCGGCCTGTTCAACGATTCTCGCATCCATGGCAATACACGTCATCCGGAGACGATCGGCGACGAGCGCTCCTACGGCGCTTTTTCCGGTCCCCCGATATCCAATCAGGACGATGTTCATGATTCTAAATATTCCATGACGACCCGACGCATCACGTCGACCGGTGCATCGACACCGGTAAACTGTTCGAACTGGAGCGCCGCTTGGTTGATAAACATCTCGACTCCAGGAATGATTTTTAGGCCGCGAGACTTCGCGTCGGTCAGCAGTTTTGTTTCAAGGGGATTGTAGACGATGTCGAAGACGACTTGCTCTGGCCGAAACAACTCTTGAGCAATCAGCGAGGCATCCACGTTGGGATGCATGTCAACCGGCGTGCAATGAATGATGATATCGGCACTCTTCATCGCGGCGGCAAGCGGACCCTCGGTTAACGATCCAGACGTGATGACAGCATCTGTCCCGGTTTTTAAATCGCTGGTCAGCCCCTGAAGCAGCGCTTCATTCACATCAAGGATTGACAGTTCCGCTAGTTTGGTCTTCTGAGCAAGGGTAAAGGCTATCGCCCTCGCCGCACCCCCAGCCCCCAACATTAGGACATTCTTCCCATCAATGTCGACACCCCGATCAACGAACGCCTTGAGTGCCCCAGATCCATCGGTGCCCAACCCGATTAACTTGTCTTGCTCATGAATGACGGTATTAATTGACCCTATGTTGCGGTCCACCGCCGCAATGTCATCCACATATTTCATGACTTCCGTCTTGTGCGGAATGGTGACACTCAGCCCTCGAAAGTTTGCGATCGCACGCATGCCTGCTAGGGCATCTTTGACATTTTCGACAGGGCACGCCAGATACACGAAGTCGAGGTCCAGGAACTCGAAGGCGGCATTGTGAATGGCTGGTGAAAGGGTGTGCGAGAGCGGGTTCCCAATCACCGCGCAGATTTGAGTCTTACTGCTAATTGATCTCATTGTTAATGGAGCCTCCTTTTCTTGTTTCAGCCGTCTATTTATATACAAAGATCTATTTTAGGCCTAATGTAAGTCAATCGCTCAAAGAAAGGAATGATTATGCGCGAAATTCGAACTGAAATAGACATTGCCGCTCCACCGACAAAAGTGTGGAGCATCCTCACTGCTTTCGATCACTGGAAAGGGTGGAATCCAATCGTCAATCAGGCAACTGGAGCCGCTTCTCTTGGGTCGAAGCTGAGCATGACGATGCGCGGTGAAGATGGAAAGGACGGGCCGAAATATGCGCCGATTATCACCGACTTCAACGAGCCGAAGTATTTCCGTTGGCGCGCGACCATGATGGTCGGGTTTTTATTTACAAATGACAAAATCTTCGAACTGGAAGCAATAGATACTGGCACGCGGCTCATTCACATCGAAACGTTCAGTGGAATTATGGTGCCAATGTGTTGGAGTAAGATGGAGGGCGGTGTCCCTGTCATGTTGAAAGAAATGAACGCCGCTTTGAAAACATTCGCTGAGAAGAATGCAGATTCATAACACTCCAGAGCTTCAGGAATCTTGGCACACATGAGCCGAACCGGAAAAACTCGTCTTTCACAACCACCCTGCACTCGCATGATTCTCGCGTTATCCGCTCTCCTGATCATAAGCACGGCAGTGCTTCCGTTGGATGCATCGGCCCAGCTCGCCGGTGTTCAGTTTCGAGCGTTCTCAGGGCAGTTTCAGCAATTGCTGGGGCTTAACGCAGACGGCTCAGTAGAGACTATCGGTCCGGTTTTCGAGTTGAATGGCGGAGTCTTCGGCCTGGACTTCATCGGTTCAACGCTCTACGGCACCGAGCTCGACCCCAACAATGTGGACTGGTTTCTCGTGACGATTCCGCATACCGATCTCGCGCTCGGCGCGCGCGTGGGATCGAGTCCTATCGGATTCTCCAATGTGGAAGGTCTGGCCTACTGCTCCCGAACGGACACGCTCTATGGCTCGAGCTTTGACTTTGCCTCGCATCTCACCACCTTGATCGAGGTAAACCCCGCGACCGGAGTCGGGAGCTCCATCGGGACGATGTCGTTTAACGTCTTTGTCGTCGGATTGGCTTGTGGCCCTGATGGCGCACTCTACGGGATTTCAAAAGCTTTCGGGGGCGAGGGAGCTGGTCTTCCGCCGACGCTCTACACGATCGACAAGACAACAGGAGCGGAGACACCGATCGGCAAGCTCGGGCTGGCTACTATTCCACCGGGATTTGGGCCTCTGGAAGGGCTAGCCTGGGACAGTGGAACACTGATCGGGGGCTTTGAGAATCTTTATGACATCGATACCGCCACAGGCACGGCAAGCCTGATCGGCGGAGACTACACCACCACGTCTCCAGGAGACGGCGTGTATGGCCTTGGATCGATTACCTCAGACGATGGCGACACCGGCGGGGGTGGAGAAAGTGGAGACGCGTCCGATATCACCTGGGACGTGACGGGAGTCGATGTGGACTTGGTGGTATGCAAGAACAAAACGACTGGCCAGAAGGGGCGTATTGATATGGCTGTGCCGACGTCCGGCAGTTGCGTAGATCTCGGTCTCGTCTGGGATCCCGGTGATAACGTGCAGATCAAGGCCGTGGGGACCGTGGTGTCCGCTGCGGACGCAGGAGGGAGCGTCACCGGCATCGCCCCGAATTTGTTGGTGTGTAAGAAAAAACCGAGTGGCGTCAAAGTGCGGGTCGAC
>JAJDBL010000264.1 GCA_029261375.1 Nitrospirales bacterium | reverse complement strand
TCCAGTCAAGACGCCAAAATAGATGGTCGGGATGAAGTTAGAGAACGCAAGGATCGAGAAGCCCACCGTCACCGTGAGCGCCGTATAGTAGATGGCTTTCCCTATGCTGCCATGGCAGCGGTCGATGGTCGGCTCGTAACGACCCTCGCGAGGGAATTCCAATTGGAATCGATGGACGTAGTGAATCGCATGATCGACGGCGATCCCAACTGTAATTGCCGCGATAGTAATGGTCATGAGATCGAGCGGGATACCGAGGAATCCCATTAAGCCCAGGATGACACTCGCCGCAAGAAGGTTAGGGATGATGGCGAGCGTCGCCAAGTGAACGCTCCGAAAGAGAATCACAAACATGATGAGAATGCTGAAAAAGACCACACCAATAGTCGTCACTTGAGAGGTATAGAGACTCTGGAGCATGTTGTTGTAGAGGACGACCATGCCGCTGAAATGTATCGTACTCTCCTCGAAGCCCATGTCCTCTATAAGGTACGTATGAATACGCTCAATCAACGCCTCCCGTCGTAGCATGGGAGATGAATCTATCAATCGCATCACAATACGAATCTGATTTCCATCTTCCGACAGATACGGGGAGATGAGTGCTTCTTTCACTTCCTCTGGCATGAGCTTACGTATAAGTGCGAGTTCATAGTCATCTGGCGGGCGATCGTCGTTGAGTTGCCGTAGGAGTTTCAGTGCTGTTGCGATCGAGAGTACTTTTCCAACCTCTGGTAACTGATCGAGATGGTCGTGGATGCGTTCGACGGTGTTCAAGTTTTCAGGATGAAACCAATATGTGTCATCCAGTATGTCCCCTTCTTCGGCGAAAGGATCATCAGACAGCTCTCCAAATGGATCCTCGAACGCAGCGTCATCGCTTGGATCATATGCGGTTGCTGACTCGTCGAGGTATGAGAGGTAGGCGGCATCTGGGTCGATGAGTATTTCCAGCGGGGTGGTTCCGCCGAGCTGGGTGTCAATGAGTTCCATTCCCCGATAGATTTCCGTGCTGCTCTTAAAATTGTCGATAAATCGGTTCTCGACCTCAAGTTGGGAAATGCCCGCGAGACTCATGAGCGCGAGTACGGCACCGATGCCGAGGATGACGTAACGATGGCGATGTGTGATTGAGGCGATGGCCAAGGTGAAGCCGCGCGTGAAATCAGAGCCCGTCTCCGGCTCTTCTGGCCGAAGCAAGACAAGCACGGCAGGAAAGAAGAGAAAATTAAGCACGAAGGCCACGGCGATGCCGACCGTCATCATCCAACCGAAGTCGATTACCGGGCGGATGCCGCTGACCACCAGAGATCCGAACGCGACGATCGTGGTGATCGCGGTATAAAAACACGGAATGGCCATGATGCGCATCGTCTCGGTAACCAATGTTCGTTGGTTTTTTTCGGGTGACTCGGCTTGGAGAATACGGAAACGGACAATCAGATGGATGGAGAGGGACATGGTGATGATCAGCAGCAGCGAAACAAAGTTTGATGAGATTACCGTGACACTCCAGCCCAGGAACCCGAGCACACCCACCATCACCCAGGCTGAGATGAAGCAACAAGCGAGCGGAAGGATCACCCAACGGACCCGTCGAAAAAAAAGTGTGAGGGCAAGGATCAAGAATGCCAGGACGCCAAGACCAAAGACCACCAGGTCGTGCTGAATGAAACTGATCATATCTGCAGTGATCATGGAGATTCCGCCGAGGTGCAACTGTGCGTGCTCGCGGTGGCGATCCAGGATCGCACGCACCGCCAGAATCTCCTGATCTTCGCGGATGCGGACGGCATCGTGCGCCACCTCAAAGGCTTGCAGGACTGTGCGTAGTTCTGTTTCTTGGTCGGATGTGAGGCCGGTCTCGCGTGCGGTGTGGCGCAGGGCATTACGTTGCTCGAGGAGTGAGTGGTAGGCATCGTCACGTTGAAAGTTCACCAGGAGTGCAGTCGTCGTGCCGTCTGGACTGACAAGGTGATTCTGGTAGATCGGGCTGTCTCGAAATTCTACGCGTACAAGTTCACGATCAATGCCAGGTGTGGTGAGGGTTCTCACGTCTGAGGACAGTTGTGAAAGCGCGACTTTGGGACTGTTCAAGAGTGGGACGTCCAGAATAGTAAGGACGGACTCGACGCGTGGGATTGCGGCGAGCTCATCCCGGAGTGCCCCAAGTTCTGTGAGCGAACGATCGGAGAGAAGGTCTGTCTGTGGGGTGTAGGCGATCACCAAAAAGTCATCGGAGCCATAACGTTCCCGGACCGCGCGGTAGTAGTGGAGGTCGGCGTCATCCTCAAGGACGAGTGATTCGGCTGAGGCATCTAGCTTGAAGTGCGGCGTATAGAATCCGAAAAAAATGACAACAAGCGCAACGAACGCGAGGGCGATTACTGGCTTTTCAATAACGATCGTGTGGTAGATACGAGATAGCGGCGAGGCCATAGTCGTTTCCAAATGGTGTGTGGGCGTTAGCCTAGTGCCCTGTAAGCAGGTGCAGTCGGGATGGGGGATACGTCTACAATCGATACGAGGTGACTTGGGAGGTTACGTATTACCCCCCAGCACACAGGCTGTGTTCTTTCACGCTCGTAAATGATGAAAGTGTGGGGAGAAAGTCTGAGAGAAAAAGGCTGAGTTGTGATGACGCAAGCTCCGTTTGCCGCTTGAGTCTATAGAGTGAGCGGAGATGTGAGGGGTGGCGCACGATGCCTGACAGACCTCGCAAAGTTCCAAGTGGCGACCGGAAAAGATTGAGATCAATCGGAAGGTCTTCGTCAAGTAAGTCAGAGACTGCACGAACAATGACGCAGGGTATTTCATGAACCGCTGCAGCAGACGCCAGTTCTGAACTTTCCATATCAAGTCCGGTGGCCTGGCTTGTGGCAGCGATGTGGCGTTTTTCTCGTACGTTCCACGCGATCGTATCCGTGGTGACCACGGTCCCACGTAAAAACGGAAGTGCCGTGCGCTGTTGGGATTGTTGGGCACACGAGAGGAGTGTGGGGTCCAACGTGATCTGGTGTGGCGGCATGTCGTTCAGCCGGAATACATCTTCGCCGATGATCAAATCACCAACGGATGCGGGTTTCAACGCACAGGCATACCCGGTAATTACCGCGGCATGGAGGGGGAAGCGTTTGAACGCAAGATCGGCCGCCTGGCGAGCGTTGCTTGGGCCGATCCCAGTACGAATAAAAAATATTTTGGTATTGCCATAGTGAGCCGTGTCGTACTGGAGCGCCCCTGTCTGTGCTCGTTCCTGGATCTTGACTCTGGGGCGGATGTGGAGGAATTCTCTGGCGGTGGCGGTAAAGATTCCGACCGTGGTCATTTTTTTGCGGCATGCTCGACATACCAACCGTGTTCTCTATTGTGTTTGGCAATGTCGTCTGCCCGAAGGCGGGTACGTGTTTTGAGGCTGCGATACATCGAAAGCGCCCACAATGGAAAATATTGGCCATACCAATGGTAGCGAAGATAGAAGACGCGGGGAAAACCTGTCCCGGTATGGAAGCGTTCCTCCCAGGAACCATCGTTTTTCTGCGAGCGCAAGAGTGCCTCGATTCCACGTGTGACGCTGTCAGACTCAACCTCACCTGCGGTCAGTAATCCGATAAGCGCCCATGCGGTTTGCGATGCGGTGCTCTCGCCGAAACTAGCCATTGTCGGGTCAGCGTACGAGTGGCACGACTCTCCCCAACCACCGTCATCATGCTGGGTGTCTTTGATCCACTTGACGGCCTTTCGAATGTAAGGTTGTGAGAGGTCTTCTCCGATACTTCTGAGACCTGCGATCACTGACCATGTCCCATAGATATAATTGACGCCCCAGCGACCATACCAGGATCCATTGGCCTCTTGATCTTTTTTGAGATAGGCGATCGCTCGTTTCGCGGGCCGAAACGTACGATCAAACCCTAACACGCCCAACAACTCGATGACTCGGCCGGCGATATCTGCGGTACTACCGTCTATTAATGATTTGTGATCCGCAAAGGGGTGCTCGTTAAACATCGTCGCGTTATTGTCTTTGTCGTAGGAGGCCCATCCTCCATCACTGCCTTGCATTGGCAGGAGCCATTCCAGACCGCGCAGAATGGCCTGCCGTTGTTCAGCTTTATGTGGAAGGTCTAGCTTCGCAAGTGCCATGAGCACCACTGCCGTATCGTCACAGTCCGGATAGAGTTCGTTTTCAAATTGAAAACACCACCCTCCGGGTTTGGCTCGTGGGGCAGACACCTTCCAGTCTCCAACCTTTTTTGTCTGTTTAGACAGCATCCACTGTCCGGCTTTTATGAGTGCAGCGTGATTTCTCGGAAGGCCGGTCTCGACGAGCGCGTTGGTGAGCAAACACGTGTCCCAAATCGGAGAAAAACATGGTTGGAGGTGCAGCATATCTTCCGATTCGACTTCAAGTTCTTCGATCTCAGACAAGGCTTTCCCTATCAGCGGATGGTCAGTCCCGTATCCTAGCGAGTGTAAGGCAAGGACAGAGTTTGCCATGGCCGGATAGATTGCTCCAAGACCGCCGTTGCCTTGCATGCGTTCCAACATCCAGTTGGTCGCTTTCTTAATCGCGAGTCCGCGAAGCGGGAGGAGCGGACGTTGGCTATAGAGGTGGAGCGCGAAGTCGACGAGCAGAAAGAGATTGCGCCAACTTACGACGCGAGGATCGGCCTCAAACGGTGGGCCTTTCCGCACGCGAATCTCATTCCGTGGGACGACATAGAGCTCATCAATGCGACATTCTTTCGGGACTTGATTGACGGGTCGTGACGCGTAGATGATCAGAAGCGGGACGAGGACGACACGGGACCAATACGAGACCGAATGAATATTGACCGGAAATTGTTTGGGAAGAAGAATAATTTCCGGAGGCATACTGGGAATGCCAGCCCAGTCGTACTGATCAAATAGCGCCAGGGCAATCTTGGTAAACACGTTGGCTTTGACGATGCCACCCATACGGAGAATGACTTCACGCGCCTTATGCATAAACGGCTCTTCCGCTGACACCCCGGCGAGCTTCAGAGCGAAGTAGGCTTTGACGCTGGCACTCAATTCGAGCGGTCCACCCGGATAGAGCGCCCACCCGCCGGAGGCTAACTGCTGCTTCAGCAAGTATTTTGCCG
>JAJDBL010000263.1 GCA_029261375.1 Nitrospirales bacterium | reverse complement strand
AATATCCGAAGCAACAAAGGATTCCCCGTCACCAAGACCCACGACTAACGGGCACCCGGCCCGAGCCGCAATGAGGGTTCCAGGCGCATCCTCACTCAACATCACGATCGCGTAGCTACCGGTGAGATCCTTGAGTCCCATACGAACGGCGTCCTGAAATCCATGTCCCCTGGCCATCCACCGATGAATAAGATGCGCCACGACCTCGGAGTCCGTCTCTGATTGAAATTCATACCCATCACTCATAAGGTCTTGCTTCAATACAACATAGTTTTCGATAATGCCGTTGTGGACGAGCACGAGATGCCCGGATCGATGCGGGTGGGCGTTTTCTTCGGTCGGCTCACCATGCGTCGCCCAGCGCGTGTGTCCGATCCCTATTGTGGCCTCTGTGGCGTGTCCGGCAATGGCGCTCTGAAGATTGTTCAATTTTCCACTCGAACGCAACACCGTAATTTCTTGCTCATGAAGCGTGGCAATACCGGCTGAATCATACCCACGGTACTCAAGCCGCTTGAGTGAATCCATAAGCAGCGGCATCGCAAGCTGTTTACCTACATAGCCAACTATTCCACACATAACATGAGCCTCAGATGAAGAAAACGATCAGCTGTCAGCATTCAGCGTACAGCAAACTACGGAAAGTGACTGCATTTAAGTTGTCTCGGATCGTTCAACACACTTAGGTTCAAAGCTGACCGCTGATTGCTGACAGCCCTAAGCCTTGTCTCGTTTCCGCTTTAACCCTCGCGCGGGTTTGTTTACCTGCTTGGATCGTGCAATCCCCAGATCCTGTGAAGGGACATCCTTCGTAATGGTCGACCCTGCTGCAATGAGTGCACCAGACCCAATTGTGACCGGGGCAACGAAGGATGAATTGCTCCCAACGAACGTATCATCTTCGATGACCGTTTTGTGCTTTGTTGATCCATCATAGTTACAGGTAATCGTTCCCGCGCCAATGTTCACCCGTGTTCCGATCTGTGCATCTCCCAGGTAGCTCAAATGGCTCGCCTTCGAGCCCTCCCCTAACACCGTGTTCTTCATTTCCACAAAATTTCCGACTTTGGCTCTCTGTTGAAGCACGGAACCTGGTCGGAGATGTGCAAAAGGCCCAACAACGCTCTTATCAGCGATACGGGAATCTGAGATGACGGAAGAATCCAGAATGGTGACGGAACTCCCAAGGACACTATTGGTCACACGAACACCGGATCGAATGACACAATTCTGTCCCACGGTTGTCGCTCCCTCCAGAATAGTATGAGGATAGACGACAGTGTCCTGCCCAAGCTCGACGGCCTGGTCAATGTAGGTACTCTGTGGATCAACCAGCGTCACTCCGTCGGCCATAACACGCTCACGAATCCGCTCTCTCATGATTGCCTCAACCCGCGCGAGGTCAGCACGTTTGTTTACTCCATACGTTTCCGCTGGATCCGCGACCATGAGCGCGGCGACTCCTTTTCCCTTGGCGACCGCAATCTCAACCGCATCCGTCAGATAATACTCATTCTGCGCGTTCTTGGGTTGAATGTCGTCAAGGGCCTGGAACAGAAAGCTGCGTGTCGCGACGTACGTTCCGGCATTGATCTCCGCCACATTTCGTTCTTCAGGCGTTGCATCGGCATGTTCAACGATTTTCGACACACGATCATTCTTACTTCGGATCACCCGCCCATACCCGGTCGGATCTGGCATTGTTGCAGTCAACATAGTGATTGAGGGTTGCTCTGACTCGTGAAGCGAAAGCATGCGCTCAATGGTGTGATCAGTAAGCAAAGGAACATCGCCGTTCAGAATAAGAATCGTGTGAATTCTCGCACCCAGCGCAGATTTGGTCACCATAATGGCATCGCCAGTTCCGCGTTGTTCGGGTTGTTCAACAACCGTGAGGGGAAGATGTTGCTGGGTCGCGAGAAAGTCTCGAACCTGTTGCCGCTCATGTCCGATCACGGGGATAATCGCCTCCGGCTCAAGCCGTTGGGCAGCCTCAAGCGCATACTGGAGCATCGGAATTCCCGCCACACGGTGCAGCACCTTTGGGAGGGTGGATTTCATCCGCTTCCCCTGACCCGCAGCAAGAATGATGACAGCGAGACCGGTCACGGGTCAGCCTTGATCTTTCGCGTACTGACCGAAAGGAAGATCGGCAGGTGCCGTCGAGGTATCCCGTTGAGGCGGCGGAACGTAGAGCCCGCCAGAAACAATCATTTTCATCGCATCATCAACTGAAATAGAAAGGGAGACCGCCTCGTCCTCTGGAATGACCAGATAATACCCTGAGGTGGGATTCGGAGCTGTCGGGACGTAGACATTAATCAGCTTCTTGGGAGAAATATGCTTCATTTCCTGCGGCACCATACCCGTGACAAAGGCAAAGCAATAGCAGCCATCCTTCGGAAATTGGATCATGACCACTTTGCGAAATTGGTCCTTTGGCTTCGTTGAGATGATATCGGTGACTGACTTCAACGTCGAGTAGATGCCCTGCACAACCGGCACCCCCTGCACCCATTCCTCCCACCGTCGGTGCAGCTGCTGTCCAACCATGTTGGTCGCCAGTACTCCCGCGAGAAGCACGACCACGACCAACATGACAATCCCAAGCCCTGGGATATACCACCCCGTCAAACTTAAAACCAGATCCCCAAAAATTCCATCCATAAAGGCGAATAGCGTCTGAAGAATCAGGAACGTTCCCCATATCGGGGTAATCACGAGGAGCCCCGTGAAAAAGTAGCGTTTCAGATTCG
>JAJDBL010000262.1 GCA_029261375.1 Nitrospirales bacterium | reverse complement strand
CGTTTTGAACTGTCAGGTGCCGCACAGACCGAGCGTATTATCAGCGCGTTGCAACATCCTGCGTTGACTATGCTTGGACATCCGACCGGGCGACTGCTGACATCGCGGGAGGGATACAACGTTGATCTCTATCAGGTCATCGATGCGGCAAAGCGTTACGATAAAATCGTTGAGCTCAATGCCAATCCCCGCAGACTCGATCTTGATTGGACGATGTGTCGTTATGCGCAAGCGCAGGGTGTGTTGATCAGCATCAATCCAGATGCACATCGACTGGATAGTTTACGTAACACGACTCGGGGTGTGCAGATGGCGCGCAAGGGCGGGCTAGAAACGAGTGATGTCCTCAACACGCGGTCGCGCGCAGAGATGGAAACGTTTCTCTATCAGCGTAAACAGCAGTACAGCGTTAAGGAAACGTAAACTCAAGCTTTTTCGCACCCTCCAACCCCTGCCGTACCAGCTCTTTCACGTCTAGGCCAGCTTCCATCTTGTGAACGGTTCCGATATTGGGTCGGATGATTGGGTGTGCTGGGGTAAACAACGTGCAACAGTCTTGATCAGGAATGATCGAGGTCTCGTACGTTCCGATTGACTCGGCTTGCGCCGTAATCTCAATTTTATCCATAGCAATCAGCGGGCGAAGGAGCGGAAGATTGGCCGCTTCCTCAATGACGGTCAAGTTGTCGGGCACTTGTGACGCGACTTGTCCAAGGCTGTCTCCAGTAATTAAGGCCCATGCACGATGCTGGCGTGCGATATGTTCGGCGATTCTAATCATAAAACGGCGGTAGATGACGATGCGAAACGCTGGGGGAACGGTCAGAACAATGAGCCGCTGAATGTCTCCAAATGGGATGAGGTAGAGCAGCGAGTGGTGTTGATATTTCGTGAGTATGGTGGCGAGATCCTCCGCTTTTTCTTGGGAGGCGCGGCTGACAAAGGGATGGCTATGGAAATGCACGAAGATCTGTTGACAGCCGCGTTTCATCATCCGGTAGGCGGCAACTGGAGAATCGATACCGCCTGAAAGGAGACAGACAGTTTTCCCGCTCATTCCGACCGTCAGTCCTCCGGGTCCCGGTAGCCTCGCAAAGGACGCAAATCCTGACTGAAACAGCAATTCAAGGTAGATGGTGAGATCAGGGTTGGTCAGGTCGACCCTTTTTCCGGTGAGCTGTTTGATATATCCGCCAACTTCGCGACTGACCTCCATTGAGGGCTTGGGAAAGCGTTTGTCTCCACGTTTGGTTGTGACGCGAAATGACTCGAACTCTTGCAACTGAATCGCTTCGCCGATGGCAATCTTGAAGGCCTCTAGATCTCCGTCTGGATTGATTGGCGATGAGAGAGCAAGGGAGAAATTCGCGATCCCAAATACCGAGGACATCCGAATTTTGAGCCGTTGCCACAGCTCTTCGAGAGGGGTGTTCTGGCTGAATCGCAAGCGGATGCGACCGGGGAGCGAGTCAACGCCCAGCACCCCAAGGTCAGCGGTTGCGGTTTTGATGTGTTGTACGAGCTGACCGACCAAGATCGATCGGTTGCGCCCCTTAAGGGCGAGTTCGTGATAGTGGGCGATTACACACCACATCCGGCGTCACGCTCCTTCGTGTTGCATGTAGAGGTTACGGCTTTGGTGAGCACCATGTGTGGGAGCCAATGTCGAATGGGGCAACAGATGAGGCCGGATCGTGTCAAAACGCGTGTTCAAGACAAGTGATGGAATAGAATGCCGCGTTGATATTGTTGTTGTAAACGAAATGCGTACGTGGGCTTGGCGAAAGCTATAACGCGGTGATTGAGGCGCGGCTCACGCCATGCTCTCTAGGTAGCGTTCTACATCAATTGCGGCCATGCAGCCAGAGCCCGCAGCGGTGACGGCCTGTCGGTAGGTATGGTCTTGAACATCTCCTGCCGCGAAGATACCGGGAATATTCGTTTTTGTGCCGTCATGTGTCAGAAGGTATCCCTGTTCGTCCATATCGAGTTGGTCAACAAAGAGGTGCGTATTTGGAGTATGGCCGATGGCGATAAACACGCCTGCACATGGCTTGTCCATTAACGCATTCGTCTTGAGGTTTCGTAACTTCACTCCCTGAACGACGCCCTCGCCATAAACCTCTTCCACTGCAGAGTCCCAGATGAATTGAACCTTGTCGTTGGCTAATGCGCGGTCTTGCATGATTTTCGATGCCCGTAATGTGTCGCGGCGGTGGACAATCGTCACGGTTGACGCAAACTTGGTCAGGAAGGTCCCTTCCTCCATGGCGGAGTCTCCCCCGCCCACGACGATCAATTCCCGCCCACGGAAAAACGCACCATCGCAGGTCGCGCAGGTGGAGACGCCTTGCCCAAGGTATCGCTGCTCTGAATCAATGTTAAGCATCAACGCCTTGGCGCCCGTCGAGACAATGACCGATCGAGCTTCAATGACTGGTTTTTCGTCAACGGTAATCTGAAATGGCGTAGCTTTAAGATTCACCGCAGTGACGTCGCCGGTTAAGAACTCGGTGCCAAAACGCTCAGCTTGTTCGCGCATATCTTTCATGAGTTGTGGCCCCATAATCCCTCGGGGAAAACCAGGGTAGTTTTCTACATCGGTGGTGAGGGTGAGCTGTCCTCCGGCCTGAAGTCCCTCGATCACGAGGGGCGCAAGGTTTGCTCTCGCGCAATACAAGGCTGCGGTTAAGCCGGCCGGTCCGGATCCGATGATGACTACGTTGTGCATACGTCTTCCTCCAAAACTAGTGTGATCGGGATTCGGTGATGGTGTTGTCTGCGTGTGTTGAGGCGCAGTTACAGCGTACAAAGCTCTTTGTATAGTCGGCGAGTGGTTTTTCGAAGATCGGGAAGAGGCTCTCGCGTGTCAAGAACATAGGAGACTCGCTGGCGCTTCTTTGATAATGGTAGTTGCGCTGCGATGCGCCGTAGTGCCTCCGATCGACGCAATCCATCACGTTCGATAATTCGTTGTATCTGGGTCTGTTTATCAACATACGCGAGAATGATGTGATCGAACAGTTTTTCAGCATGCGTCTCAAAGAGGAGCGGGACATCAAAGAGAAGAATAGCACGCGGGTTGTCTCTGGCAATAATCTCTGCCTGACGTTGGTATTCGGCGTAGACCCACGGATGGATAAGGTTATTGAGTTGCTCGCGCCTTTTTTGATTGGCAAAGATAATCGCTCCGAGATGTTCCCGGTCAATGTCACCATTTTTGTTGAGTATTGTTCGTCCAAATACCTTGACCACCTTGTTCCAGACGGGCGTGTTAGGGCAAACAGCCTGTCGCGCTAGGACATCGGCGTCGATGAGGTATGCCCCGTTCGCTTGCATATAGCGACCGACGACACTTTTACCGCTAGCAATACCACCTGTCAAACCCACGCGAAGCATAGAATGATCGGCATCCTTTCAATTCTCGTCGCTGTCACGAACGATCGGTACGATCCGATTGTTTGTCTGACGCACCGTGGGCGGCGTTGATCGTTTATTGACACGCTTTACGACCTATGCCAGATTACGCGCAAGATGTACCTCAACTTTTTCAATCTCATTGAGCCGCCCTTTTCATCGCTTCCCGATCCGCGGTTTTTTGTTCCCACCATCCAGCACGACGAAGCCCTTGCCACTCTGCTTCACGGGGTACAAGAACGCAAGGGCCTTCTAATTCTGACAGGAGAAGATGGTGTTGGGAAGACGACGCTCTGTCGTGTGTTGCTTGATCGACTTGATCAATCTTTCAAGCAATCATTTATTTTTCGCACGCCATCAACCGTTCAAGCACTACTTCGACACGTTCACGATGATTTTGAACTTCCGACAACCGGGACGGTGTCGCAGGACCGAGCTGATGTTCTAAACCCGTTTTTAGTGAGAAATCGTCTTGACGGCGGTGACGCATTGATCATTGTTGATGACGCACATCTCCTCCCTGCGGAATGTCTAGACGCCATTGCGAGTTTTTTTCAACCAGGAACACACCCTGAGCAACTGGCTCAAATCTTATTTGTGGGGCATCCGTCATTTGCTGAAAAACTCTCTGGCGAGAGCTTCCCCTCTTTTAGTGAACCTCAAGCGGCGTGGTACCACCTTGAATCTCTCCAGCAGGACGACCTAGGGAGTTACATCCTTCATCGCATGACGGTTGCGGGCTGGAAAGGGGATACGCCCTTCACGCCTGAAGCCATTGCAAAGATACATCGGTTAAGTGAGGGCAATCCAGCACGGATTCATCATCTCTGTCAGGCAGCGCTTCAGTGCGCAGCAGAAACCGAAGCGATACGAATTTCAGACGATCGCGTGGGTATAGGCCCAACTCGTAGCGATGGAGACGGTTTTGGCCTCGCCGACACTACGGAGGCAATATCCCCGCCTGAAGCCCCACCACCGATCGATCAGCTTGGGAAACATCCCCTCCCCCCTGCGCTGAGATGGACGTCTCAGCATCTTCAACAGGTTCTCCTCGCCGTGGCGTTTGGTGCGCTGGTTCTTGGGCTGGGGCTAGGATGGGCGCTCAAGTCGGAAGAACCCGTGGGGCTGATGCCTGATCCGGTAGTAACGGAACTGCAAGAACGTGTGTTTTGGATTGACGGTGCTGGTCTCATTCGAACCACGCAGCCGGCGCGGACGGCAGATGTCGCGATGCTTACGTTATTGAATCAGTGGAGTCCGCCTAATTCGGTTTCGGCTGATCAACTTTCGGACGCGATGCGCGTTGATATCTTCCCGCTTGAGTTGTCTGTTTTAGAACGATTGGATTATCCCTCTCTGATCACGTGGCGAAGTACGGAGGGTGCGGCGCTGACCTCAGCTGTGCTCTACAGCTTGAATGCCGAGACCGCGACAATTCTTGATCCCCTGACTGGTGTGCGTCGTGTGACGCGTGACAGTCTGCCTGCGTTGGTCGGCAGTCAGGCACAGGTCCTCTGGGAGCCATTGCCGGGACTCTTCCCGCCATTCGATAATACGGCAGGTGAACAATCAGAGATCGCTATTCGCCGTCTTCTCCGCCAAGCAGGATTTTCTAAGGAAGATGAGACCGATGAGAGCGTGCAGAACATCGCTGATGGCATTCAATCTCTTCAGCAATTCTATGGATTTGAACCCACGGGTGTCTTTAGCAAAGAGGTTCATCTCGTGCTCAGCAAAGAAGTTCATGGAGAGCGGGTACCAAGCTTGATGCTTCCTTTGTCTCTTTCGTCCTCAACCGGGAAAGCTTCGCTTCCCGACGTGCCCTTACCCGTAGAGTGAGTATTGCCCCTTTCTTAGGCGAGGTGCGACGCTGGGTAACGTGGATG
>JAJDBL010000261.1 GCA_029261375.1 Nitrospirales bacterium | reverse complement strand
AGCAAATCGCGTGGAAGTCTTGGCCTCTCTTGCAGAAGGAGATGTTGAGATCGCGATTGGGACGCATGCGCTCCTTGAAGAAGAAGTTCGATTCCATCGGCTCGGTGTCGTGGTCGTTGACGAGCAACACAGGTTTGGGGTTCTCCAGCGCGCAGCCCTGAAGCATAAGGGAATGAACCCCGATGTTCTCGTCATGACGGCCACACCTATCCCACGAACGCTAGCCCTTACGGTATATGGAGATCTTGATGTTTCCGTGATTGATACCCGTCCGCCCGGTCGCCAACCTATCCAGACGCTGAACGTAACCGAAGCGCAACGAGCGAGGGCGTACCGACTGTTACTCCGGGAACTGCAGGCTGGGCGACAAGCATTTGTCGTATACCCTTTGGTGGACGAATCAGAAAAACTTGACCTCCAGGCGGCGGTGCGTGGGCATGAGCAACTTCAAGCATTATTTGAAGACTACTCGGTTGGTCTTATTCATGGACGTATGAAGGTCACTGAAAAACAAGCGGTTATGGCAGCGTTTACTGCTGGGGCCATCCACGTCCTTGTTGCCACCACTGTTGTCGAAGTGGGTATTGACGTACCAAACGCGACAATGATGCTGATCGAGCACTCAGAGCGATATGGTTTAGCACAGTTGCATCAATTGCGTGGGCGCATTGGCCGCGGACAGCACCCCTCACTCTGTGTGTTGATTAGTTCCGCCCACAAGTCGTCAGAGAGTGCTCAGCGGTTGAATGTGATGGTTCGGACTGACGATGGGTTCAAAATTGCGGAAGAGGACTTGATGATGAGAGGGCCTGGCGATTTTTTTGGAGTACGGCAATGGGGCCTCCCGAGCCTTCGCGTGGCGAATCTTCTACGGGATGTCGGCTTGCTCGAGCAGGCTCGGACTGAAGCCTTTCAACTGTTGGATCGTGATCCTCAGCTGAGCCACCCTGACCATGCAAGGCTCAAAGGGACGTTGCAGCGTCGCTGGAAGGACAAACTCGATCTGGTTGCTACGGGTTGAGTGACTCCATGATGGAATACCGGGACATTGCTGTTTCTCCTAAGTTGAGATGTCTCCCTCGGTCAGGGTTCTCATGATTGGTCGCATGCTTGCGTGGGTTGGTCGATACGTTATCGCTCTTGGATCTTACGTACGGGATATCAGTGCCCTGTCATATTTTTGTTTCCGGGAGATATTTCTCACATCGGGACGACGGAGACGCATGATGGTCCCGGTGTTTAGACAGCAACTCCTCGTGGCGGGTGTCGACGCTCTTCCAATGATTGCGATCGTTGCGTTGCTCCTGGGATCTGTGATGATTATCAGTTTACATGTCGTTGGGGCTGATGACTTTCTAGGGACGGTGATGGTGTTGGTCATCATTCGCGAACTTGGGCCATTGGTGACTACCTTCGTGGTCGTTGGTCGGTCAGGCACTGCCCTGTCAAGTGAGATTGGTGAAATGCAGGTTGGGATGCAAATGCGTATTCTGCAGGCGATGGGCATTCGGGTTCTGGGATTTGTCGTGCTTCCACGTATGCTTGCCATGGTCGTGGCCACAGTGTGCCTGACCGTCTATTTCGACGTGGTCGCCGTGATGGGTGGCATCGTGATTGCTAAATTCACTCTTGGTATACCCCTGGCAGTGTTTCTCGACACCCTTGACCGGTCGCTCGCATTGACGGATGTTGCCATCACGGTCATGAAAGGAGCGCTATTTGGCCTAGCGGTAGCCGCAATCTCGTGTCATCACGGGTTATCTGTTCAGCAGAATACGGCGGAGGTATCTCAAGCAACGATTCGGACCATCGTTGGCGCCGGTACTGTATGCATTCTCCTTGACCTGCTTTTTATTCTCTCATTCGGAATCTCGATCTGATGAAGAGGGATTTTGCCGTCGAATGTGCGCAGGTTCAGGTCACACGTGTGGGCTCTGATTCCATTCAAGGGGTGACGTTTGGTTTTGGCTTTGGTGAGTTGATCGTATTCGTTGGGCCGAGCGGTTCGGGAAAAAGCCTGTTCCTTGAATTGTGTGGTGGCATGGTTCATCCCTTGGATGGAGTGGTGAAAATTCTTGGCGTTGACCCAATGACAGCAAGCACAAGCGAGCAAGAGGCGCTGCGACAACGTATTGGTATGGTCTTTCAAAAGCCTGGGCTGATGGGCAACATGACGTTGTTTGACAATGTGGCATTACCGCTTCGTTACCATACGCCGCTTGATGAGAAGAGCATTCGTGAACGAGTGATGGCACGGTTATTGGAGTTCGGCATCAGCCATCACGAGAATCTGTTCCCAGACGATCTATCCCCTAGCCATGCGAAGTTCGGATCTATCGCTCGCGCCCTCATACTCGAACAGGAGTTGGTGTGTATTGATGATCCTCTGACAGGATTAGATGAGGAGGATGTGAATCGTTTCACGTCAATTATCCACGCGTACCGCATGGAGGGTCAGGTGACTATTCTTGTCGCGATGAGCACACCGTCCCTTCTCTTAGAGCGTGCAGATCGAGTCGCGTTAGTATGGGAGGGAACGATTATCGAAATGGGAACCTTGGACGAAGTGTGTGACAACATTACAGCGGAGAATATGAAAGCATACGTCACGTGCGAAACGAGGTGAGGCAATGACCAAGATACATTATTCGCATGAGCTCTCTTCGACACGAACGGAACAGTTGGTTGGTGTTTTTGTGCTTGTTCCGTTATTCGTCATTGGCATGGTCTTGTTTGTGATTGCTCGTGGTGAGAATCTTTTTGCCATGAAGTATGACATTAAGACCAATCTCAGCCGGGCATATGGAATTCAACCTGGTACGGTCGTCTATGTCCATGGTCTTGAAATAGGGAAGGTGAAACAACTGTTGTTCAATGACCAGGGAAAGGTTGAGGTTCGATTGCAGATACTGGAAAAATTTCGCCAGAAAGTGAGGAAAGACTCTCTCGCCGTTGTGTCGAAGAGTGCCCTCATTCTCGGTGAGACGTCAATTGCCATTGAGGGCGGTACTACGACGGCCCCTGAGGTTCCACCAGATGGTTTTATCATCGCGATCGAGCCGGCAGACCCTAAAGCATTTTTGGCGGGAATTAAGCCGTTGCTAGAGCAAGCCACTCAGACCTTAGTGAAGATTCAAGTCATGAGCGAAGATGTCAACGAAATTAATACCACGA
>JAJDBL010000260.1 GCA_029261375.1 Nitrospirales bacterium | reverse complement strand
AGACCACCCCAAATTCCTGTCTGTCCCACTTCGCCGCCATCACGGTGTACGGTGTTTATAACGGATTGCGCAGTGCGGAAGTGCATTGTGGCCGGATAGCCGGGTGAAATTTGCTTATTATGTGCCCAACCGAATTTAGGGTCGTGGCACAACTTACAACCCTGCTGTCCATCTGCAGCTAGGAGCTTGTCATAGTACATCTGCCGTCCGATGTTCACGATGCGAGCATCGGTGAACGGTGCCGGCGGCAGCGGTGCAACATCAGGCACAGTGATGATTGTCGTCTGAGCCTGAACCGCAGTGGGAGCAACGGACATTGCCAGGAAGAACCCGAAGGCCACGGCAATTCCCGCCACTACGATGGCGTATTTCCGTAACGGAGTCGCTTTCATTACATTACCTCCAATTAATCGACCTTAAGGTTTCTTAGCAGCCTTTTTTCATTTTGTTGCAAAGCGTGAAATCATGGGTGGTTCCAGCGGCCACAGCCACTTCGTCGCACCAGATTCCAGTGTCAGGATGCCAGGCGCAGACGTTATAGGTACCATCAGGCACGCCGTCGATGGAATAGCTTCCGTCATCGCCCACAATCGCAACATACGGGTTGGAGGCATTCCATCCCCAGGCATGCATGAAGTCATGCTGGTCGCACTCTAACTTAAAGATTCTGGCTTTGCCTTTTTTCATGGCCATCTTGCCCTCAAAGGTGAATCCGGTCTTGTCGCCAGCCTCGCCCTTGGGGTTAACCGCAACGTTAAAGAAGGTCTTACGAGCTTTGCCCTTGAAGTAGAAGGTATGTGGGTTGTGCAACACTGAATCTTCGTTCACAGCCTCGAAGACCGTGGTGCCGTCACGAACGATATTCTGGTAGGGAAAAAATCCGCAATCCTTGCCGACGATATCCATCTTCGCACCCAGGTCGCCCCAGGGCTTGCCTTCAGCAACGTTATCGATGAAAACCACGGCATGGCGAATCTTTTTGTCAACGACATGCGTAAAATTAAACATCCGCTTACCGTCTTTAGAAAATTGCTGGCCTCCGCTGATTTCCGAGGCCAAACCGTCTTGCCCGCAAACCTCAGGGTTCTTGGAAATCGTGAACGGCTTTGCGCCTGGAACTTCTCCAGCGTAATTGACAGTTCCTGAAATGGATCCGCCGCCGGCAGACCCTTCTTTATAGGCCTCTTTTTGCATCTTTGGTGTCTTCTTTTGGTAACCGGGTTTTTTGACCTGCGCATCTGCAGTCGCGGCAAAGCCTACGGCCAAAAAGACCCCAGCAATCGCCAATGTAAGTAGCTTCTTCATCTCGATTAAAACCTCCTGATTCAACGAAACGTTAAATGTCGAAAGTAGCAGGACATAGGGCTGTTCCTCGCGAGGCAATGTTTCGGCCTCGCAAGGCAGCGCTCCCTATGTCACATCGATCTCTAGTTTACTTATGCCCACTCCGGCATGGTGTTCTTGTGCTCAAGACCCTTCAGGATCCCGCTTCGCTTCGCAGCCGTCTCACCGATCTTACGAATCCGGCCCTTCGCGGTCTTATATCGCGGAGCAGCCGTAATTGGATCCGGAACATCGTGCATCAAGCTGTTAAACGAAGAACCTGGCCACAGGAAGTACATGTACGTGACACCCTTTTTGACGTCGGTGTTCACAATGGCCATGGCGGTCATCGCAGCACGAGACCGTTTAATGTTTCCGGCTTTCATCAGCCCGGTGAAGAGCGAGTCTTCATCGCGGACGCCGAAGATACCACCGGTCTGAATCAGGAGGTCATCATTTTCGACGGCAACAAGGTCACCAGTCTGGATGCCGCGTGCAGCAGCATCGTCAGGATGAATCTCAATGAAGTTCATGGGATACCGCTGCATGATATATGGCCGACGAAGATCGTCGTACAAGGACTGCCACATCTCATTTACACGGCCATTGGTGACCCAAAGTTCGTCACCGCGCGGCTTGATCCGCTCGAAGTAATCAGAGAACAGTCTCCAATCGGTCTTGAAGAACATGGCCTTACCGGTGGAGAAGGTAAACCAGTTGAACAGCTTCTTATGATGCGTGGTGTTCTCTTCATGCCGCATCTGCGGAGCTGACTCATAATGAAGCTTCTTGGTTCCGACCAATTTACCCAAGTCCAACCGAATTGGCGTCTGCATACCCGTTGATCCCAAGGACTGGATGAACTTGAAGGCATTCACACCTAGCCGATTGGTGTACCGAATGAGCGGTGCATACTCCAACACGCCTTTACGTGAATGGCGCGCCGCTTCTTTCAGCACGTCGTTGTTGGTCTTCCAGTTGAAGCCGTTTGCACCAAACCCAGAGTACTGCGCAATCTTCTGGGTAATCCACCAGTCTGGCTTGGCATCCCCGGGAGGATCGGTGAACTTACTGTACGCACGCATACGACGCTCGCCCTGCGCACGAGTCAAGTCAGCCTCGCCCCATTGGGCTGCCGGCAAGACGATGTCGGCCATCTCCGTGATGTCACGAGCATAGACATCCTGATGCACCAACACTAAACCACGGTTTTGCATTCTTTCTTTAAAGACCTGGATGGCATGATCTGCATCCGTACTGGTCAACTGCTGTGGCATTCTGACGGTCTGATCCAAAATGCTTTCTGAAAGTTCACTTGCTGCACAGCTACAGTTGGTCCACTGACACGCGGTCAAGTACATAAACCGTGCGTGTCCAGACATCACCCAACGGTCGACATTGGCTGCACGTCGTGCATTCTGCCCATACCGCTCTGGTGACTTGAAGGAGAGATACTTGTGTCCTTGAATCATGCCACGTTGGTGACCACCACCACGGCCAATGACCTGACCCTTACGAGTACCAGCGCCGCACAAGAACGACAAGTTTACGAACGCCGCACTGTTCAGCCAGTTGTTGGACCAATAGTTTCCTTTTTCATGCAGGAACGAGGTCTTGGTCCGTGAACCGTCTGGCTTTGGCTTCGCCATGAGCTCCGCTGCGCGAACGATATCCGCACGATTGACGCCGGAAATCTTCTCGGCAGCTTCCAAGGTGGAGAATTCGTCATTCAAGATAAATTGCTTAAACTCAGCAAGGGTCTGGCCCCACTTCGTGGTACGCCATTGCTTGGAGCTGTTCCGCTTTCCACGTCCCATACCCGCGTTAATGTCATGACGGGTCACACCATGGTAGTTCAACCAACTCCTGTCATACCAGCCATTCTCAAGAATGACACGGGAGATGGCATTGTAGAGCGGAACATCGGTACCAGGATAAATATGAAAGAACACGCCACCCCTGCCCGTGGCCCACGTCACACCTTTGGAGACACGCGGAAGCACATAAATCATGGTTGGCTCGGCCTGCTGAATCCACTCAGTCCAGAGCACGGTGTGATCCTCATAGGAATCGGTTCCAGATGAGAAAATGACTTCAGATTCGGAATAGTCATCGTAAGCGGGTGCGAAGGAATTAATACCCAGCGCCGACGTACCCGAGCTATCCGCTCCGAAGCTCCACGAAGGCTTATCATGGTGCGCGACCATCATGGTCTCGTACTGCTGCATCATGAGCTTGGTCCACGCGTAGGTGTTTTCCCAGAAAATGTAACTACCAACTTTTCCTGTCAACGACAATTCACCGAACTCATTGACGGCATAACGCATCAATTCACCGGCGACTCGCGTTGCAGTATCCCATGACACCGGAAGATGATAGTTCCCGACCCGCAACATTGGAGTCTGGAGACGATCCCTGGTGCCCTTATTGGGATTGTAAATTTTCTGAGCGATGGCACCACCACGGATACTGTGGTTTCCTGAACGGTTGACCACCGTCGCGTTGCCATCTGGAATCACAATAATGCTGTGAAGCTTACCGTCAATATAGGCTTCATTGTACTGATTCGGGGTTGGCCACCAACCGGCCAACGCATCAACCCGTGGAAAATCAACACCATAGGCATTGTCGCTTGCCTTCGGTCCGCCTTCGGTACCCTTTGGCCAGACAAACGCCTTATACGCACAACCAACGATGCAATAATCGCAAGCTGTCGGATACACCTTCGCATCTTTAGGAGGAAGGGGCACCTTGTCGACAGGCTCGTCCTTCGCGAACGATACGTTACTTAAACTTGTTCCTGACATGTGTTCTCCCCTCCCTTAGCTGACTTTCATCAGGTTGTCGGGCATGCCGTAAATCAGCCCTTTGACGCCAACCGCGTAAATATTGTCACCCTCGACTTCCAAGGAAACCTGTGGAAGATTCTGAGTGGAATGGGCGCTCGTAAGAATCCCTTCGTTCGTCGCATCAAAGGTAGATAAATGCCACGGGCAGGGGCCGAGAGTCTTGGAGGCGGCATCATACCGAAGAGTATCGTCTTCAGGAACGAGCTCGCCGCCCTGATGCGGACACCGTCCGTTGTAGGCCACGATATCGCCTTCAGGACCGACACCGTCTTTTGCCGGCACGCCCAGTTTAATCAGCGCAGACCGGAAAATAGAAGGAGAATCCTGAGGATAGGTAAACACCACCGGCTGGTCAGTCTGAAGTGCACTGACCTTGCCAATCAGTTTTCGCGGGTATCCGTCCATACGGTCACCTGCCATCGCCGGCTTTCCGGTCACAAGACCGGAGGCTGCGAGTGCTGCCGAGCCAACTGCCGCTCCAACCATGACCTGACGTCGGGTGACGCCACAGCCACAATCTTCGGGTGTTTCGGCTGTTTCATTCTTCTTAACTTCCATCCGTTACCCTCCTCAACACAGAGGTTAATAAAGTTTCGTTCATTTTCAGATTCGCATGGTCGCGACGACTGCTTGGCGGTCGTCGCGACCAAATCATTCTCTCATTCGTTACGGCTGAGGTCCCGTATAGAGATCTGGGCTATAAGTCGGCACATCAACTTTCCGCTCGGTCCAGGGTGGGCCGCCGAATTCTTCCGGCGTACACATGGACTCGAGGAACTCCACCATGGCATCCACATCGTCATCCGAAGGATCCTTGATCACCTTCAGATTGGCGCCGGATTTGCCCACATGGTTGTAGTTCACCAGGCCGGGCAATCCGCCGGTGCCTGGACCCGGATCCTCGTCTTCACGCCCCTCATCTCGCCAACCACTCACATCCAAGCCACGGCCGGTTGCATCGGCCTTATGCGGATTGCCGCCACCGTGGAGCTTGAAGCGGACAGCCTCTTCGATCGTTGAATGGGTCCCCTGATGGTAGTACGGTGGGGTGGAGCACAGCTCACGCAGCTGCTGAGTCTTCAAATGCATGTTGTCTTCTTTCAAGTGGGTCCGCATCCCGATGCCATAGTCATCGAAATAGTCGAGATCCCAGTCCATGACGCCATGGAGACCGGCACCATAGTTAATGTACCGCACGGTTTCTTGACGTAACGGATCGTCGTCAAATGAACTCACGCGGGGCAAGCCCAAGCTGTAGAAATCCTGCACGCCAATGCCCGATGGGCCAAAATGACAGCGAACACAATCCCACTCACCATTGAACAGCTCCAAGCCGCGCTTGGCTTCATCCGTCAAGGCATCTTCATCGCCATTCATGTACCGATCGAAGGGGACGACATTGGGATCGGAGCGCACAATGCGCTCATAGACTTCGATGGCCCAGTCAATCTTTTGAATAGACGGGGGCGCGTTGAACTCCTGGAAGAACCCGATGGTGTACTCATCCGATTGGAAATGCCGTGGCAACATGAATTCTGACGTGGCGTTGCCGGCCAGCCCCGAACCGGTGTTGGCATCTTCGGACTGCGTATCCAATGACAAGGACCGCCCATCCCAGAAGAACTTGTCATGCCACGCGTTGTTCATGAACGTGTGGGAGTTCCGCCAGTGAATGATGCTCGGGTACCCGGTCGACACGTCGTCGAAGGTCCCGAAGCCCTGGGATGGATCATGACATTTGGAGCACGGGGTGCTGGTGTCCCCAGAATACCGCCCATCAAAGAAGGCTTTTTCGCCCAAGACGGCCTTCAACATGGTCGGTTTTCCCATTTCGTTATGCGGCAATGGGGTGCCGTTCTCATTGACAGGGAACTTATCGTTATATTCCCCAGCCCATGAGCTCCACTTACCCACGGTGTAGCCGGTGCCGTCCCCATTTGGATTCCGGGTGGCACTCGCTGCTCCTGGTGGCAACTGGATCAACTTCTGCGCCAACGGAATGGCGACATTGTTTGGGTTGTCGCTGCCCGTGTAGGCTGCGTAGTCATCATTCCATGCGCCGAAGGTTTCATCGGTCACGGGATGGGTATACCCGTCGTCGCCCAGATCCAACTTGCCGCCGGCAAGGGCTGCGCCCACGCCGAACACAAGAAGCATGGCCAACGCCAAGATACTTATTGCTTTAAAATTACGGATGCTCATACATACACCCCCTATTGAGAACTTAAAGATGATCCATAAAAAAAACAAAGGGAGAAGATATCATTTGATTTCTTCTCCCTCACGCCTACGTTAGTCATTTCAATCGCATGCTTTTTGAGCTGCACAGCGCCTCTTGTAACGCGAGGCCAACAACTGTTGCGGCACCTCCTTTCAAGCTCATAAGCAATGTCTGTCATTAGATTAGCTTTCTCGAATCAAAAGATCGTTCCAGGATTCACACGCGAGTCATCAGAATAGGACGCTCCAAAATTTGGCGATGTGAGCAAGCTCACACAGGCAAAGATTACAGGAATCCCTGTTCGCTGCGCAGTAGAGTCAGATGTGGGGTAAATCAATGATAGTCGCCTCTGTGCATTATGAAAACAGTATAAAAATATCAGTAAAACCGGGTATTCAACCCAAATTGCAGGACCCCCCCGCTGGGTTGTGAGGGGCCTTTATACCAGGTTCAAAAAACTTGTCAAGGAAACTTTTTTGTGGCTAGGGCCGCTGAGTGGAGGTGATCTGTGCAACTTTATGCCTGTGACGCAGATCACAAGGGGAAAAACTAGAATTATCGTGATTTTATGCGCCTTGGGAAATTGTAACCGCTGGTTTCGGATGCGTATAATGCCGCGGCGGAGTTGCAATTTCAAAAAAATACCGTCCGCCAGGTCGCTGATGAGCAATTCCCCTGGGACTCTTGGCCCTGAACCTCTCGTTGACGGTAGAGACTTAAGGAGTACCTGACTTTTCATGACTGGCATCTCGGGCCTGATACCCCTTGAAAACGTACGCGTATGACTGACCCACCTCACGTGACTGCGTTGGTCCCAGCGGCTGGACACGGGGTCCGCATGGGCTCCAACATTCCTAAACAGTTCTTGACGCTCGGATTGGCCCCCCTCATCATCCATACTCTGCGTACGATGGAAGCAACCCCAGGCATACGGGACATCATTGTGATGATTCCTCAGAACTCGGAGCCGAAAGGGCTCGAAGTGCTCGTGAACACCTATGAGCTTACGAAAGTGACGAACATCATCGAGGGAGGCAACACGAGACAGGATTCTGTATCACTTGGCCTACAGGCTGCGTCCCTCGACACTGATATCATTGTGATCCATGATGGGGTACGCCCGTTCGCTACCCCAGAAATGTTCGAACACTGCATCAGAGCCGCACAAGATGTCGAGGGAGCCATTATCGCAACAAAAATTCAAGATACGGTGAAGCGGGTGTCCCAAGAGGGAACCATCAAGGAAACCGTTGATCGAACCAGCCTCTGGGCAGCGCAGACTCCTCAAGTGTTCCAGTACCGTGCGCTTCAGGAGGCGCTCAGGTGTGCGTATACCGATGGCGTCCAGATGACAGACGAAGCAGGACTGCTAGAACGCCTGGGTTACACCATCAAGGTTGTCGAAGGCACAAGCCACAACCTCAAGATTACGACGCCCAAAGACCTTGCCCTCGCAGAACTCTTGTTACAGTCAACCGCTGCAAGCAGACCAGCACATTGAGGGACACTATGCGTGTAGGCCTTGGATATGACATTCACCCGTTGACGGAGAACCGTCCGCTCATCCTTGGGGGCATTGACGTTCCTCACCACAAAGGGCTCGCCGGCCATTCCGACGCCGACGCGTTAACTCACGCCATCTGTGATGCACTTTTGGGCGCGATAGGAGAAGGCGATATCGGCTCTCGCTTTCCCAGTAGCGACGCCTCCTTTAAGAACATTTCAAGCATAGTTCTTCTTCAGGAAGTGGTCACGGTCGTAAAGAGCAAGGGATATCGTCTGATTAATCTCGACGCGGTCATTATTGCGCAGGCTCCCCGCCTAGGACCCCACCTCGCGAAAATGAGAGCGCACCTGGCACGCGTGCTGGAGGCAGATGAGGATCGTGTGAACCTCAAGGCAAAATCGGGGGAAGGCGTCGACGCGATTGGGCGAGAAGAGGCTATCGCCACCCACGCAGTTTGCCTTCTTGAAACGGCCGAGCCCCAACCGCGGCCATAATACATCGTGATGCTCGCCCACATTCGCCATGATTTTCAGACGGTCTTTGAACGCGACCCGGCAGCGGTCAGCGGCATCGAAGTCATTCTTACGTACGCTGGCTTTCATGCCATCGTTGCCTATCGCATTGCTCATTGGCTTCTTACTCATCATGTTCCCGTTGTCCCACGCCTCGTGAGCCACCTTGCACGACTGCTTACTGGGGTCGAGATCCATCCAGCCGCCACCATCGGGCGCAGCTTCTTTATCGATCACGGAGCCGGGGTCGTCATTGGCGAAACCACCGTCATCGGTGATTGCGTCACCCTTTTTCAAGGCGTCACCCTTGGCGGAACAGGAAAAGAGCGCGGAAAGCGACATCCAACGCTTGGGTCACATGTGGTGGTTGGAGCTGGCGCAAAGATCCTCGGCGGCATGACGATTGGCGACAATGTCACGATCGGGGCGAATTCCGTTGTCCTTAAATCCGTGCCCGCAGACTCAACCGTTATTGGAGTTCCGGGACGTGTCATTCGGGTCAAGGGTGAACGACTTCCCGAACTGACCATGGATCACACCAATATCGCTGATCCTGTTATGGAGCGTTTCGAGGTGCTAGAAAAACAACTGGAAGAACTTCGAGCCAATGTCCATTCGGCACAATCAATGGAAGACCCACGCACTATCTCTTCACCAGATCCTCGCTCGGGTCACTAAGATAAGGAGTCTCACTGTGTACACACGGATGCGCGCCCTTGCATGGTTCGGATACCTCTTATTTCTTCCGATCTTAGGCTGTGGCGCAGATACTGCTGCAGTTGCCGTCCTTGCCGCCGCGGCAGGAGGCAGCACCGCTGCCGCACAAGGCAGCAACGACGGCACGACGACCGGCGAAACCCCAACAGATAACCTCAGCAACCTGAACGGCATTTATCACATCAGCGCGACATCCTCAAACACCTCTCTGGTCAGTTGTCCAGCGTCTTTTACCGGCTGGTTTGAAGCAGACGGTGCCACACGGGAAATTACCAGAGGGTTCTTTTTCTTTATGGATTGCAACACCCTGACACTGGACCGGGTCGAGGTTGATGGAGATTTTTTATTCGAGGACATCGACAACGATGTCTGCGGTCAAGCGCGCTGCCTCCGCTTCGAACTCGTTGTCAGCGGCCAGCTGGGTCAAACGTTTCGAGTATGGAGAGGATTTATGATCAATGAAGGCGACGGCATTGTGTTCGCCCAGGTCGACCCCGAGTTCGGGAGCGTTTTAGCGGGAAGTGGGTGGAGAACGTCGGGCGGAACGGCAAGTACTACTGATACAATGACGGAAACTCCGGCAGATACCACAAATACCGGAATGTAGCCGCACGGTTATCTCTCAGGAGGCTTTTCAGTCCCTGCTGTGCCGTTCCGAGCGTGACCCGGAATCCAGGACCTCTTCTGGATCCGCGCTTTTGCGGGTATGACGGCGTTGGCCGTATGGAGTACCAATACCCTTATTCCTCGTCGAGACCAAGCATTCCGAGTTTCAGTCCTTCATTCGGCGGCTCAGGGCCGAACCATATCGAAAGCATTGCACGGGAAAAATCCTCGCCAGATATTATTCCGAGCGTTGAACCGTTCACGTTCACTTCAACGGTGTTCTCATCAAAGGTGAACGCCATCTCGTGGCTCACCCGCATCGTCGACATCCATCCGTTCAACTGATCCACCCGATCTGACAATGCCGCAAGGTTCTCTCCTGCATTTTTTGCAAACCCAGTCTTCCACGCTTTTCTAAGCTGCGTTGCATCCACATTCCGCACGAAGTGCATCATCACTTTCTTCGTTTGTGGTGACCCAATAATCTCATTGGGATCACGTGTTTTTTGCTCTAGATACAGCCCGCCCACGAACACGTCGACCTTGAGAAACGTAGCCTCCCGCAACCCTAAACCATTCAGCACGAGAGTTTTGTCGCCAAGGGAGATCGACTCCGGCATGGTGACTCCTGCACGCTCTGCAGCGGACACCGTCTCAACGGCGATAAGGGCCCACACGATACACAGCACACACAGGCCCCACGTTGTATATCGACGCAGAAACACACGACTCATCCCCATTTTGTCCCAACGTACAACATGCGTGTGAAAATCACCGCCGCAATTGCAGCAATGAGCAACAACCAAAACGCGGTGTCATTAAACATGGCACACCTCCACAATCAGGTTAGCATTCCGTCGATCTGATGGCAGAGCTCTTTCACATCCGCTGTCGACTTTGCCAACGCTGCCTGTTCGTCAGACGTCAGCGCAATTTCTACGATCTGTTCGGCACCTCTTCGACCAAGTTTCACAGGAACCCCTACAAAGACATCTTGGATGCCGTATTCACCTTTGCACAGGGTCGCACAGGGAAGGATACTGTGCCGATCCTTCATGATCGCCTCTACCATCTGAACTGCCGCCGCTGATGGCGCGTAGAATGCACTTCCTTTTTCAAGCAACTTCACGATTTCCGCACCCCCATGGCGCGTTCCGTCAACAAGTTCGTTTAATCTCTCCTCCGATACTAGGTCTCGAATTGGAGCCCCTGCCACAGTGGTGCTGCCAATGAGCGGTACCATCGAGTCGCCATGGCCACCGAGCACCATGGTATGGACCTCCTGTACAGAGACGGCCAGTTCTTTCGCAATACTCGCACGAAAACGCGCTGAATCGAGCACACCGGCCATTCCGAGCACACGTTCTTTGGGAAAGCCACTCACTTTGTGCGCCACGTAGGTCATGGCATCCAAGGGATTTGAGACGATCACAAGAATGGCATTCGGTGAGTGTTCAACAACCTGCTCCACTACGCTTTTGACGATCTTCACGTTGGTTTCCAGCAACTCATCTCTGGACATTCCCGGTTTCCGTGGTATCCCAGAGGTAATCACGACGACTGATGAATCCGCGGTGTCTTTATAATCCGTCGTACCTGTGAGTTGGCCGGTGTACCCGCAAATGGCGGCCGATTGAGCTAAATCCAGGGCTTTTCCTTTCGGAAGCCCGGGAATGATGTCGAGCAACACCACATCGTAACAATCCTTCTCCGCCAGCCGCTGAGCAGCCGTGCCACCGACGTTGCCGGCACCAATCACCGTAATCTTGTCTCGTCCCATTCGTTGTTCTCCTTAGTAACAGCCTTCAGCCATCAGCGATCTGCATTCAGCGAAGAATATGACGATAAACGCTATTGCGTTCTTTACTCAATATCAACTTTGAAGTTTGTGGTACAGATAAAATTCTCGCCTTCGTAGAAATTCAGTTTGAATTTCCCTTTTCCGTAGTTTTCTCGGAGCACATCAACAGGTTTCCATGCTAGATCCATATATTGGCCTGGTTCATAGGTAGCTAACTCACGAAACGCCACGATCATGCCTTGCTTCTCCTCGAGCAACACCTTCATCGTACAGCGCGGAAATATATCGTCAAATAGCTTACGCATCACATCTGGAGTTGGCGCACTCTTGAGCCGAAACTTCGCTTGCCGCTTGAGATACGGATAGGAATCACCGGTGAAGAGACGATACAGCCAATCCGGCACATTGGTGTCGTCGGCACTCATGTCGTCAGCCGGCGATAGATGTGTGGCAGACAATCGGGCAATCGTTCCACTTGATCCACCACCACAAAACCTACTTCGCCACACATGCGTGTCAAGTATGCAGGTGCTTCATGATCAATGGTCACACAGAATGGATGAATCCCTAGTCGTTTTGCCTCCAACAACGCCATCCGCGTATCCTCGAGCGCATAGTCCCGTTCGTATTGATCATCGAGGGGTCTCCCATCACTCAGTAAGACCAGCAACTTGACCTTCGCTCGTTCACGAAGCAACTTCGAGGTTGCATGCCGAATGGCTGTGCCATCGCGATTTTGATGTACAGGCTCAATGCCGCCAATACGTTGTTTGGACGCACTATCATAACGATGATCAAATTCTTTCAGAATACTGAAACGAACATCATCCCGCGATCGGCCGGAAAACCCGTACATGGCATAGCGGTCTCCCAGTGCTTCTAGCGCTTCGCACAGAAGCACCAACGCTTCCTTCTCCACGTCGATGACGCGTTTACCGCTGGCATCGAGTATTCGGCTCGTCGAGCCACTCATATCCATTAAGAATGCGGCGGACACGCTTCTCACCCGGGTCTCTCGATTCATGAAAATTCGGTCTGCTGACGACGATCGCGCTCGACATCCAGTTAGCCGATCAATGACGGCATCCATATCGATGTCCTCACCATCCGTTTGCCCCTTCACCCAGTGAAGGGCACGCGGTCGAATACCTTCGAAATACTTTCGCAGCCGCTGTACGGTCCAGTGATGATCTACCAGCGTCTGTGCCACAAATGTTTCACCGTCGTTGTTATTGACAGCCATTCCCTCAATCACACGACACCAACGAGAGCGATAATCTCCAAGCGTGGTGTCCCATTCATCATAGTGGACTGCCGTGTGTTCGCCTGAAATATCCTCATCGTGTCGCACCACCGACTCAAACGTATTGGGCTCGACCACATTCGCAGGCTCACTCAGGCGATCTTGCACAATGCCTCGATATGCGAGATTGGCAATGGGTTGATATGCCAATCCATCATTGTCTCCCTCGGGATCGGCGGAAGCATTGTCCTCTTCCGACGAGTCCGTCGGATCGGATTGCGGCATCTCTCTCGAAGGCGGGTCACCCGCATTGAGAACATCAAGCAGTAGATATAGGCGATCCGCCACCCTGAGCGACGTTTCGCATGTGGCATTCGTATCACACACGATGCAGCACAACCGTCGAGCGTCGTCAATGATCTCTTCACAGGAGGCAGGAATCCCTTCAACCGGCTGGTTGACGGAGATTCGCATCAACGCTTCAACGACCATATCGCGCAACGATCCTGTCTGAAAAAGAGGCCGTTGAATGACGACTTCCTTCACGACGCGTTCCATGTCCCGTTGGAGACCGGGATATTCGGTTGACAGACGGAAATCGACCCGAGCATCTTCGACAATCATCCAGAGATCTTGTACAAGGCGAGGGGACGGGTAGAGCGCAAAGAACTCCCACACCGATGTTGGCGACACACTCTGCCCATAGCGGGAATGCAGCTCGATCACTAGATCGTGGACCGACTCAAGCTGAGCGTCATGCGTCCCAAATTCAAAGTGCCCAGCCTTATGGGCAGCCATCACGCGATAGAGACGCGCGTTGTCGCTTTTTCGTGGATACGAACTGAGAACGGGAGGAAGCGATATTGTGTCCATCGTATCCTGAAGACAGGGTGGACGGTCCATGTTCGGTCGCTCGACCGGACAGCCGGGAATGGACGTCGCGCCCTGCGCGGCTGACTGCGCCTGAGCCAGGCTACTTTCTATGCGTATATTCCTTCCGCTGAGGCCGCTGACAAGCATTCGCAATGGCCGCTGCACCGTCCGCAGGGAGACGCAGCTCATCGCCTTTTCAATGGAGACCAACGCCCATCGACTTTCATAGGAAAAGTACGCTCGGGCGGACTCAGCACTGTATTCGAGTGCTTGTCTTCCGGCATGAATCCATTGCTCAAACCGGTGGCTTCCCTCTTCCCTCAGCGTGATCGCCTCATCAGGCGGCACATCATCGGGAATGTGGAGGATTGCCGCGACCGCGTTTGGACTTTGTTTCAAGAACGCCATGGCAACCTGCGGACTCTGCTCGGCAAATTCATTGCCATATTCCAATACCCGCAATCTAACCGCGGTGTCCCCAATCTCGCTGAAGATATCTGGCGTGGTCCTGAAGAACTCTAGGGTTAACAGATAGTCAAAGTTCCCGATCTGGTTCGTCGTGACCAGCTTGATGCCACACTCCACCCACTGTTTCAAGTGGTCGAATGGCAA
>JAJDBL010000259.1 GCA_029261375.1 Nitrospirales bacterium | reverse complement strand
CGGGTGGTTGACGGCGATACGATTAAGCTGTCGAACGGTGAAAAGGTGCGGCTGCTTGGCATCGATGCGCCTGAGTCGAAACATCCCAAGAAAGTTTCGGATCCATGTGGGAAGCAGTCTTCCAAGCTCAGCCGCAATCTGATGGCCGGTCAAGATGTCACGCTGGAGTTTGATGAGGAAAAGAAAGATCGATACGGGCGTCTGCTTGCGCATGTGTACACTCGGTCAACATTCGTCAATGCAGAAATTATCCGGCGAGGCTACGCACGGGTATCGACCTATAAGCCAAACCTGAAACACCGTGATTTCTTTTTATCTCTTCAGAAACGGGCCAAGAAAGGCGACCGGGGCCTCTGGGGCGAGTGCTAGCAGGGTGCCCAAAAAGGCCGCCAGCGGCGTTCTCGCTTCGCTCAGTAGCTCAACGTACCGGAGTACGATTCGCCACTTCCCTTGCTGCGGCCTTGCTGGACGGACCTTTTTGAACACCCTGTTGGACTAGATCGAATGTCGGACTGTCCTAGTTGTTTCGCCGAGCTTCCCCCTTCCTCGAAGTTTTGTGGGCAGTGTGGTCACAAGCTTGAGGCTGTCACACCCTCAGCTCCCGAGGCTGTTGCCTCGCCACCATCACGATCGGCTGCTGAAACTCCAACTCGAGATGAACGCCGGGATGTCACCGTCTTGTTCGCCGATGTCAGTGGGTTTACGTCGATGTGTGAGCGTCTTGATCCCGAAGAAGTACATACGGTCATGAATGAATGTTTCGATGGCCTTGGTCGGGCGATACACGAACAGGAGGGCTACATCGATAAGTATATTGGCGACAACGTGATGGCGTTGTTTGGTGCACCGGTCGCCCACGAAGATGATCCCGCGCGGGCGTGTCGCGCTGCCTTGGAGATGCAGGCGTTTCTTGGAGCCTATGCGAAGAAATGTGAGACGAAGACCGGGGTAGCGCTCAAGATGCGAATCGGAATCAACGTGGGGTTGGTTGTTGCGGGTGGGGTTGGATCTGATGTTCGTAAAGACTATTCGGTGATGGGTGATACGGTCAATCTCGCTGCACGGCTTGAATCTGCCGCACCACCCGGAGGCATTCTTGTCTCAGAGGCCGTTGAAAAACGGACCAACGGATTATTCGAGTTCGGACCCTCATCGATGATTTCAGTCAAAGGGAAAGAGCATCCTGTTCGTACGCTACAGTTGCTGCGGCAACGTGTGGAGGCGGAAGTATTTGATTCCGGCCGGGAGCTATTGCCGTTCATCGGTCGAACGCAGGAATTGGGTAGATGTCTGGAGCAATGGGAGCAGGCGAGTCACACCCATGGATGGGTGGAAACACGTGGCGATATGGGGTTGGGCAAAACGCGATTGGTGCAAGAAGCACAGGCGCGCAGTGGACGGGCGACGTTGTGTGTCGTAGCGACGACCGACGGGTGTCGCCGTCCGTTCGGGCTTGCACGCTTGTTGATCTATGCGGTCGTTCGAGAAGTGTCAGGGCAACGCGAGCGCGTAGACTCTGACGAGGAGTTTTCAAATGCGTTGGGTATCTTAGGTGCCGGCCTACGTCCCTTTCTTTCCGCACTGTGGTTTCTTGCGGCACCAAGCCGCCTCGCAGTCCTCGCTCCAGATCCGGATCCGGAGAGTCTCAGGCTTACCATCAACCAAGGCATGATCGTTCTTTTAGAGGAGTTCGCAGGGTATGCCCCTGCCGTCTCTCTCTTTGTCGATTCCTACCATTTGGCTGACCCCGCTTCTGCCACATTACTCGAGTCCTTGGTCACGCGTGTTGAGCGATGTCCCCTGCCGATTGTGATCGCATCACGCGGCCGCGAGAAGACGTCACCGTGTGGTGAATATGTCATTCATCTTCAGCCGCTTTCGGATGAGCATGCGCAGGAATTATTGGTTGGTCTGGTTCACGGTGCCGAGATTCCTCCCGACCTCACACAAAACATCGTCATGCGAGCGGGTGGCGTTCCGTCCTATTTGGAAGAAATGGTGCGAATGCTTGTTGATGATGGCGTGCTGACATCGCAAGACGATGATGCACATTGGGAGTGCCATGCAGATGCCCAGTCCGTCAATCTGCCGACGTCAATTCTTGCCGCAATGATGAGCCGTCTGGATCGGCTGGAACCTTCGATGCGATCGCTCCTATGTCAGTGCGCAGTTCAAGGGGTTGAATTCGCGCCTGAAGTTGCAGAACGAGTCGCTCAGAGCCAGCATGATTTAGATCAGGTATCGCACGTACGTGAGTCCTTACGTGCTCTCGAGCAACGTGGATTTATTTCTACTGGTGCGGAAGGGGTGTGGTGCGTGTTCACACAACCGCTGATGCAAGAAGCGTGTTATGCCTCTCTGCTGCTTCGCGATCGACGTGACATGCACGCCAAAACTGCCGATGCATTTTGTGCGGTTGCGGGCGGACTCCATGCTGTTGCGCCGGAGGTGTTGGCCTATCACTATGAGCGTGCTGAACAGTGGTCGGAGGCCGCCCATGCCTCTCTATCAGCAGGTGATCGAGCGAGTCATGTCTTCTTGAATGCCGAAGCCATCCAACGGTATACCCAGGCGATAGAGCTGTTTTCTCGGATTGACCAGTCGAGTGACGAAGACCGAACGGCACTGAGTCGCGCACATTGCGGCGCGGCTCAGGTTCAGCTTCGTGTTGGGGGCTATGCAGATGCCGAGGCACACGCGAGGGCGATGGCAGATCGGTGCGACCGTGACGAAGACCGAGCGGAAGCAGAGCGGCTCCTCGCATCGGTCTACCTCCATACCGGACAGACGGATCAAGCGGAACGATTGCTTCACGATATGGTGTCACGTGTGTCGGAGTATGGAGAGGCAAGTGAGGTCGTTATTGCTGCCCGTTACGACCTGGCCGAACTTGCGCATCGTGCGGGGCGAATCGAAGCCGCGCTCGAACAGTTACATGGATGTCGAACACTATCTCCGGAAACCGACAGCCTCATCATGATTCGTGTCGACATGCTTGAAGGAAAGATCCTCCATACCGCGGGCCGGTATGCGGATGCGACCGAAATGTATAGCCGGGCATACGAAGCGGCTGAGCGGATCGGCAGTCTGTCCGAACGTGCCCGTGCCAGCAACAACATGGGCAATGCGGTGCGCGACCTCGGACATTACGTAGCCGCGCATGATTACTTCTCGCGTGCATTGAAACTCTGGGAACGCATGGGTGACGTTGAGTGCATCGCAGGCGCGCAAATCAACCTTGGAAACGTGGCCATGAGTCAAGGCCAATTTGCAGAGGCTCGTGATCACCATGAACAGTCACTTGCTGCGTGTGGCAAGATTGGGAATGTGCAAGGGCAGACGCTTGCGCAGGTGAATCTGGCGATCCTGGCTATCGAAGAGGGCAATGGTCCTGCCGCGGTCGCGTCGGCGGAGGAGGCCCTCACGACGCTTGGGACATCTGGGAATCACGTGCTCCGCGGACACGTG
>JAJDBL010000258.1 GCA_029261375.1 Nitrospirales bacterium | reverse complement strand
GGTTCCATGCGAGCAATGTCCGTTCCGCCGCAAAAAGAACTCGTGGATCATCTAGATCTGACATGAGCCTCCATGCGTAATATTGAGGTGTCTGCGTATTCTTTACCTCCAGCAAAAAATGCGGCTGCTTCGTGGGGTGATGAAGGCATGTTATCGATGGCGAAACTCCATGGCGCTTTTGATGACGGGTATTAAATCATTAATTGGGATGTCATCACTATCTTTGAAGTTGATGCACCCCTTGCCTGTTTTGATTTTTGGATGTTTTCTCTTAAAACTTTCGAGATGTTCGGCTGAGCACGTATATAAAGAGATACAGTTCTTTTGATTCGCTGCGGCAACCCAACCTTCGCCGGCTTCATACGTTGGCATCTTGTATCACATAGATTCCGTAGCATGCGGATACAGCGACGCAATAAGCTTGAGAAGCGACTGAAATCGTTTTTTTTCCGCGTCTGGAACCGTGTCTATGTACTCCAGAATGTCCACGGCCATGGATGTCTACGGTTCGTTGGTGGTGTGTCCTTGGGTTATACGTGAGTTGTTCCCATGTTTTCAAATGGTAAGCACGATTTTTCCGACGTGCGTCTTTGACTCAAACAACGCGTGGGCGTCATTGATCTGAGCGAAGGTAAAGCGGTGTGGGTCAATCAGCGGCTTGAGCTTGCCCGCATCAACAAGTTTCGTTGCCTCTCGCAAAATCTTCCCGTGATGTGCACGGCCCTCGCCGGTGATAAGTGGAATCGACATGTTTTGCGTATGTACGGTTGCTCCTTTGATAAAGGCGTTCAACAGGTCCGGCGTCGTTGAGCCTGTTCCCGTGAACACCGTGACAACTCTTCCCTTCGTTCGCACTGCCTGAAGAGAGTGATCGAACGTCGCCCCACCGATCGTGTCGTAGATGGCATCGAATCCTCGTCCCTGTGTGAGCCTCTCGACGTAGGCTTCGACCGGTTCTTCGCGGTAGTTGATGACGTCGTCCGCGCCGAGGCTGCGGGCGATCTCGGCCTTCTCTTCAGAAGATACAGAGGTCGTGACTCTTGCTCCCTTGGCCTTAGCCAATTGGACGCCGACGTGACCGACCCCGCCGGTTCCCCCGTGAACGAGTACATGCTCACCTGGCTGGATGTTTGCGCTATCCATGAGTGATTCCCATGCGGTGATGACCACGAGCGGAAGCGCTGCAGCTTCGGCGAAGTTGAGTGATGCCGGATTATGCGCCACGAGCTTTGCGTCCGCCGGCATGAAGTCCGCGAGCGCCCCAGCCGTCCCCTTGAATCCACCAGCACAAGCATAGACCTCATCCCCAACATGAAAGCTGTCGACGTTAGGACCGACTGCAGAGACCACGCCCGAAACATCGCCGTGCAGGATTGCGGGGAGAGCAGGATTGATGCCGAGATTCTGTCGGAGCAATTTATTATCAATTGAGTTAATGCTCGTGGCTTTCACTTCAATGAGGATGTGTCCGGTCACGAGCTCCGGAGTGGGAACTGCAGTGAGCTCGAACTGTGCGTCTAGTCCATAGGTCCGTGTGATATATGCGTTCATGTGTTCAACGCCTCCTTTAAAATGAACCTGGCTTACGTCAAGCATGTCCTATCATTGGATCGTGAGAGTATGTTTGTCGATAAAATCTTCGATACATGACGCCCACTTGGAGTTCATCGCTCCGTTGGGATGCCCTTCGCCTTTCACGACCATCTCTTCAGTCAATGGGTGGGCACAGTCAACTGTCAACATGCCATTGTCTTCTGAGAACTTCCGAAAGTGCATCCTGGTCTTCTCGCCGGCGTAAAGGAGGACAATGACAAACTGACTTCCATGCTCCGCTGCTAAGTGCTGCATTTCGAGCACGAGTTTCTCTGTTACTAGTGTTTTCTGATCCATCCTTCCGTATGTCTTCAACTTCATGAACGCACGTTCAACGAGAGCGATGATCGCAAACGTCTCCCGAAAAGGAAATGCGGAATAGGCTGCTGGTTTGTGTCGTGTGAGTAAATTACCATTCTCAACCGTGGCATACGGAAGAAAAACGTGAGATCGACGTGAATGTTTGGCAAGAGACGCAAGCCAGTGTGAGGGCGCGATATTTCGAATGACGTGATGTCCGATGAACCCATAGACGATGATGCGGGGATGAGAAATCGTAGGCAGAATGTGCTCAAGCGTGAGCAATGACTGATACGTCCCATAGCCGCCAGTTCCATAATTCAACACTTCAAACGACGGAAAATGTTTTTGCAGTTTCCAGGGATAAGTCTCGTGGTCACTAATGGCTAATCCTTGGGTAAAAGAGCCACCGACAAAGATCATCTTTGCGCGATCATCCCGTATGTCACTCTGCTCATCGTGTGTCCTCCGTAGGCCCGTGTCGAGAAACGTCATCCGTATCTCGTCTTCACCTGGAGAGTAAGGCGCGAAATGATAGTCGCCTGCCTTATTAACCCAGCCTAGGGTGGAATGAAATTCGTGCGTTGTCGGCTCATTAATGTGGATGACTGGCTGCCACGGCTGATGCCCGAGTAGTCTCACGATCACTTCTGCCCCGGCAATGGTAAGACTACTAGAGATCAGCAGAAGCAGCACAGGTGTCAGTGCTCTCCTCAGGCGGTTGGTTTGCACAATGTTCATTGATGTTTAATATAGAGTTGCCCAATGGAGTTGGATAGAGGAGGAACGACCATGCAATTTCTACGATGTGGCAAAATCATATATGCAAGTATGGCGGTTCTGATGTTGGTCATCCCAGGAGTATCCTGGGGAGATGCTGGCAAACATCAGAACCACGGGCAAGAAGCCACCACGATGTTGGACGACCAGGCTATCTTTGCCATGCTCGACCAGTTCAATGCCTACGACATCGAGTTGGCGACCATCGCCCTAGCAAAGGGCCACAGCCAATCGGTAAAAAACCTCGCGAGCATGATCGTATCGGATCACCCCAAGCTGCAGCGGAAAGCACGTGATTTGGCTACGAAACTTGGCGTTGCGTATACGGTGCCAACCAGCAATCACCTTGCCCATGAGCATCAACAACGGGTAGCGCAGTTAGAGTCCAAAAGCGGAACCGATTTCGATAACACATATCTCAATCATGAGACCAGTTTCAGTCAAGAAGTCGTTCACACCGTCGAGCACAAGTTGATCCCCGCAGCTCACCACGAAGACTTGAAACAATTACTAAGCGAACTGCTTCCAGAGCTGAAGCGCCATCTGTCCCATATGAGTCATGGAGGGGACCATTCACATATGCACTAGCGGCTTATGATCGCGTCTCCGTCATTCCGGGCTTGACCCGGAATCCTGTTCTTATTCCGATTCTTGATGCAGGCGGGGGTGTACATTGGGGAATAGAACTCACACGTTACACCCCATCAGAAAAATGAACATGTGGGTTGACTGGCCGCGTTAGGTATTGTCTGAACCATTTGCGGGCGAACCGTCTTCGTATTGAGGAACGCCATCATCCGGTAGCGTTTCCCACGCGGCTTTTGAACCCACAAACATATGCATGCCTAATCTGATATCTGGATCACCGTCGACGCAACCGAGGGTGACCCCATGGATCGTTCCATGGTGTGTTCCGCAAAGTGTCGAACCGCAGATACGACAGAACTGCAACCCATTACCGTCCTTCGATTCATAGGTCGTGAGCAAATCCTGCCCAGAGATCCACGAGAACTCTTCAGGGTCCACCAGAGCATATGCCGATGCTTGCGCACTAAAGGCTTTTCGACAACTCGAACAATGACACGATCGTGCATCGCGTAACGTGCCGTCGACTCTATAGGTCACAGCGCCACAGAAACATGATCCGGTAATCGCCATCATGCGGTGTTTTATTTAGCGGAGGAAAAAGGGAATAGTAGGGAGTGAGTGACGGATCACTCTTGCACCGGTAGTAACCCACCCCATGCCCGCAGGATTTGGCCCGTAAAATTACCTTCCACCGCGTCGACGTACAGTGTAGCGGTGTCTGCCGCAGTCACGAGCCCTTCGCCTTCTTGTCCAGGCTCTACGATCGGGGCTGGACTCACCACATTGATGCGTATACCTCGTGGGAGCAGATGTGCGGTATTTTTGACAAAGGTATCAATGGCAGCATTCAACGGGCCAGTGGCAATGCTTCTCAGGTTTGGATAGTGGTTTAAGAAACCACTGGTGAAGATAAACGAGCCGTTATCCCGAGCCAATGGCTCACCATATTTGAGCAATCGAACTTGGCCAAGAAACTTGCGTTCAAAGCCAAATCGGTAGTCGTCATCATGGAGATCAGCAAATGGCCTAAATGTGCTATCGCCACCGACAGCCGAAACCAGTGAATCAAATTCCCCAATCATCTCGAACATGTCACGAACCGATCCAGGAAGGGTGTAATCACACTGCACGTCGCCACTCCGTACGCCAACACGAACAACATCGTGATGACCGGAGAGCGCTCGGTCGACTGCCTTTCCGATGATGCCAGATGCTCCGACGATGATGATCTTCATTGGACTGCCTCTTTTGGGTGAAGGCTAAAAGTGGGTAAAGGTATGTTCGAGACGAATGCCGCGGTCTTGGCCTGTTTGCACCCACCTTACTCGTGGTGGTGGGCGATATGTTAAACATCAACTCTGTGACTGCCCGAGTCTGAGGACACGTGGGGTCTCGCTCGCACTTACGCCATTTAGTGGGCTTGCTTAGAATTCGTTGCTGCCGTCGCGTCTACGGCACGCTTTTCGACCTTCCCCTCGCGATAGGTCACGAGCGGAGTGCCTGTTCTAGCCGCAATCTCGCGAGCCTGTTGTTCGGCCCGACGAAATGCCTGCTCTTCGTCCTGACGGTCCGTATTGTTCGTCACATTACGTTTCTCATCCATGACGCTTTGCTTCCTCCAGTAGAACGGCTTGATCTCCTGAATTATCGTATAGATGCCACGAGTCCACAAGCTCGCAATACACGTTTTGGAAGTTCTGCCAACCTTGTATGAACCGACGTCGGATTATTGGCTCTGGGACATTGTGCCCGCCTTGTGCAACGCGGATAGCAACGCGTTCAACTGCTAAATCTGGATGCTCCAATTTGAGAAATATGAGGTGAACCCGATAACCGATGACCTGCCATTGGGAAATCAGGCGTGCGTAGGCTTTTCCGGAAAGCGTTGTCTCAAACGCAAAACTCTCCCCGCTATTGGCGTGGCGACGAATTTCTTTGAGCATCAAACGTCCCGCAGGTATCGCTGCCGTGGTGGGATCAAATGGTGAGAGTCCCGCCGCGATCAAATCGGCATTGACAAATATTGGACACCCTGCCTCGTTTGGCAGGAACTCGTGAGCAAACGTAGACTTGCCCGCTCCGTTCGGCCCGGCGATGATGATCACACGTGGTTGTGTTTGATCAGACATCGGATCTTACGTGATCTACGTCTATACCAAGCCTACGCGTGTTCTCAAAATATTTCATGATAGGCTTATCACTCTTGTGTAGATGCTCGCTCCCTAGCCGCTTGCGCATAGGTGCTGGCTTTCTTTTTCATGGTGTCAAATTGCGGGGTTGAGACTTTTGTTGCGGTGCCTAGCTGTTGTGCTCTCACGAGTTTATTCATCTCCGACACCCGTTCGCGGCTTGGGGGATGGGTGCTTAATGCGTCTGCGAGGAACGCCGATATTCCATCCTGTTTTTTGCCCGCTTGTTCTTCCATGGCTAAGAGCTTGGAATAGAAGAGGCCTACGTGATCCTTGTGGTATCCGGCTTTTACTGATGTTCGGAAGCCGACGCGATCTGCCTCGAACTCATCTTCTTGGGAATTCTGCATGAACGCATATTTTCTGACCAGCAATCCCCCAGCGACTCCTGCTCCTGCGCCTACAACAGACGCTTTTGCCAGGCATGCTTTATCTTTCGGCGGGCAGGTTAGTTTTCCGACCCCGTAGCCCAAGAGTCCACCGAGAACGGCTCCTCCTGCGCCGAACAGTATGTTCTTCTTGCTTTCTTGTTCTGCCTTAAACATTCGTTCGGCCGTATGGCGTGAGGTGATGTGGCCAACTTCGTGGCCGACTACTCCAGCGAGTTCTGCCTCTGAATCCGCGAGTTCGATCAATGGAGCGGTCACGAAGACCGTGCCAGCCGGGAGTGCGAAGGCGTTGACGTATGGGACATCCACCGCAGTAAACGTGTAGTCGTATGGTTTGCCGTTTAACCCGTTGGCCCGCACCAGATCGTTGCCGAGGCTTGAAATATACGACTGCAATGCGGGATCCGGGATCGGCGGATATTCTTTTCGCATGTCCGGGAGGACTTCGCTGGTCATGCGTTTTTCTTCTTGCACCGTTAGTTTGGCTTGCTGTCCGGTATTGTCGCCTTCACGATGGCGAGATCCTGGTCCGGTCGCGCAGGCGGTTAGCAAGAGTGGGAGGGCGGTGAGAAATGCCCGGCGGCCTATTTCGGTGGAGTTTAGTTCTTTGAGGGTGCTGTCTAGCTCTTCGAGATTCTCTTCTTCGGCTCTATTTCGTGGGTCCATGCTATGTGCCTCCTGTTCTCGATTTCCTTTATAGTTCAACAGTATAAGGGGTTTGTTGTATGAATTTGAAACAGTTTTTTCAAGGATACGGATCGCGCGACGCACTTCACCGATGTGTGACTCTGGTATTCGCTATAATGCGCTCTCGCATCCCTTTTGGTGTCCTTTCGGGCTTAACGCGAAATCCAGGGATTTAGCCTGGATTCCCGCTTTCGCGGGAATGACGTTTTTTTATCGGTTGTTGAGGCGTAGAGCGGCTGATAGGCACAAGGTCAACGTTGACGACGGAACTTATCGACGAGTCCTCCCAACACATCGAACCTTGAACACAGATGTCATTCTTACGTCGAAAATCTAAGCTGCTCCGCGCGCTCTTGTGGCTGGCTGTTCTTGTTCTGCTTTTGGT
>JAJDBL010000257.1 GCA_029261375.1 Nitrospirales bacterium | reverse complement strand
GCTCGTTGGGAGAAACGGCGTGGGGCCTTACTGGATATGACGCTCCCGCCGATGATGCTTCCCATATTTGATCAACACGGCATCAAGGGGGAGTATGTTCCAGCCAATGATGTTGCTGTGCACGGGATAGAAGCGGCCATTCTTCCGTCCGTCTCCAATGAGAAGAACCAAATGCCCACGGGGATTGAGTCGAGTCGCCAGTCGGATGAACCCTTCGTTCATACGAACCAGAAACTCATCGACATTGCGAGCCATCGAAAAATCATTGGGATGCTTGGTATAGCGATGCCCCGGCCAATACGGAGGATGCCAAAAGATCAGATCAAATGACTGATCAGGGAGCGGCGAGGACAACAAATCATATCCGTGCTGGAGATCTCCGCCCTGATATGCAATTCCCAGGTCCGCACAGACGTCCCCTGTCGTCCCCGAGCCCTCCATCGGATCGAACACGGAGTGCGGCGTGAAGTATGTTAGGAGATCAACCAGCAAATAGCCTGGACAGTTGCCGAAGTAGCTGGCTTTCCCCCACGGACCACGATCGGGATACCGAACCAGTGAGGCCAGTCCTCCGCTTGATTGATGATGTTTCCGAATCAGGATTTGGCGTTGTGTCGCGTCACGCAAGGCTCGTTCCAAGGTGGACCGTGGGATGCCCGTGGTTCGCTCTGTCTTGCGCAACGACTGTCCAGCATTGACCATCGCGATGGCCTCAGACATGACCTCGTCGGCTGGCCTGTCCCGTGTATAAGTCGCTAATATTTGGGCCACCCGCCCTTGGGAGATGCCGGCACATGTCGCAATCTCGGCTTGCGTCACCCCCTCCTGCGATAAGCGAACAATCACGGCATCACGCCGTTCAATCGGGAGTGAGACCCCATGCGTGTTCAGTTGAAGGGCCCGCGCGAGATATCGATCTGGGGCACAATCCTCAACGATGACGGACACGGTGTCCCATCCGGCATCCTTCAGGGCTTTGAGACGATGAAATCCATCTAAGAGGATGTGACTCGTGCGCGCGATGCGAACGGGAGGGAGTTGGTCAACCACATGTTGGTAGCGAGCAATGGCCTCAGGATCGTAGCCCGCCCGAGGCCAGACAGAGGGATCCTGGATGATGGCATCAATCGCGAGGGATGTTGCTCCAGCGGTCGTCACAGCGTCAGTCATGGTTTTTTCTCAGGTGATCCACCAGGGTGATGGATTGGGCTCATTCGTGTGGATCATAACTTGGGCATCGCCGTCGTCGAGTCATATTCGGTGTATTGTGGGTTCCATCACCCATTCACGCTGACACGATCCAGAGCATTCTCATCATCATGCGATGATGCAGAATCAGCCGACCGTCCATCCTGCGGTGGAGCACCCACCTCCCCGGTCATCACAGCTGCAAACGCTTGCCGCAATCGCTCAAACCCCTCCATGTTGGGATTATGAGCCTGTTCAGCACTAGCATCTGCAGCCGTCGTCTCCGCAGTTGCCGTTGGCTCCTCCTTCTCCGGAGGCCGAGCAGCCTCATCCTGCGGAGACGAGTTCTGCATAGACATCGCCTCCAACACCACCGCGCACAAGGGATCTTGAAGTACTTCCATGGCTTTCTCGCTAACATTCTTGATCACCGACTGAGCTCTGGGCGAGTACGCGACGGCCGTCGCAGCCACTGCCGCCAATGGCCACATCCACTCTTTGAGCGTGCGTACGATGTTGTGCCTGTTTAGGCTCGAATCTTGCTCAACACGCCAGTCAGCGAGAAACTCGACAAGCCGCTCCATCACGCCCTCACAAGGCTCATCCCCGGTCAGTTCGTCGTTCAACATGGATCGAAACCGTCGACGTAATTTGCCACGGGTGCTATGCCATAATGCGCTGTTGCGCTTACCTATGCACCGTTCAGGAAATTGCTCGATCGCAAGGTCATAACACGCCATCCCCAACTCCACATGTTGCTTCTTTCGTCCCCCTCGATTCTCTGTCTCCTGTTCTGACTCCACCTCGTGACACACCCGATCCACGAGAGCCTGAACAATGTCATCGACCTCATCTTGAGAGTCATTGGGCCCGTAGTCTTTCAGCGCCAACTGAATGGCCTTACGAAGCTTCACGCGGTCGCCAGCGGGTGCATCCCAGGGCAGTTCCCTGATCGCCCGTTTCTTGATGCCGTCTAGCCACAACCGCCGTCTGCTGGCATTGAACTCATGGCATGGATCTGATTTCGATGTCGGACTGATCGATGTGCGTGTTCGAACCGGTGTTTTCCTGGGCATGGTCTGATCTCCTTCTTGATGACTGTGTGTCGTGCCAATAACGCAATCGCGCATGTCCTTTTTGTGTGACGGTGTAAAACAGCACTCCGTCCCCAGGGTCAATCTCCCGTTGAATTAACCCTTGGCGCCACAATCGCAGTAACATCATTCCCGCGGCTTCTGGGGTAGACCTCACCCGCTGAGCCACACCTGCAGCGTCTAACTCCTCTTCCTTGGCCAATAGATTGAGAATGATCTGTTTGGTCATGTTTCGAAAAGAGAATCCCCCGTTAAATAATTAATATGGTGCCAATACGCCACTTGCTGAGCTATTGGGAAAACTCGTTCTCCCTGAAAAGCACGACATTTCAGCGGCTTATCGATGACGTCTGACTCAGGATGTTGGACGAGAGAGTAAAGAATCGTGAGAGCAACTGGGTCGAGGAAGACCAAACCCGTCATATGGGAGGGTGTATTTCTACGCACTTTTCAGATGCAATTTTCAGACGTACGGAGGTACACTGGGGGAACAATGGAACCTGATCATTGAGGTGGTGCTCGAGCCAGCAATACACGCTTAGCCCTCAGTGAAACAAGAAGGCCGACCCGTATGACCGAAGACAATCTCATGGCATTGGCGAACACATACTACTTACCGCCTCAAGAGTTACGCGAAACGTTCGATCTTGACACCTTTGATGGCGTGCGTTGGTTACGGCTCTTAATGATGGAGATGCCCACTGTGGGGAACATGGCGGGCTGGTGTGCAAGCTGTAAAAACATCGAGTCCCACCGATCCACATGTTACCGCTGTGACGGCCCTCTCGTATGCTTTGATGAGGCGTATTGGTCAGACGTGGGAACGAAGATCAAAGCAGCTGTCCAAAACGACCACGCACTGATCCGGCGTGTGAAGGCCGAGGCAAAAGCATTTCGCTTCGATCGTCAGACGCTATACATTCCATCCGTACTTGCATGGGTACGTGACGAATGGGACCAAGCCGTCACACCTGAGGGCAGACCATTTGATCCCATCACGCAGTACAAAGGTGCGAACTGTGTGCACGATTTTAGAGAGCTGGGTTTTACAGATGAGGAGATCGTCGATCTTTTTGCGGAGCGGGAACAGCTTCCTGATGGCCCTGTCAAGATAAAACGGCGAGATTACGCGGGGATTTCTGGGAAGGTACTGCGAGAAATGCGCGATCGGGCGATAGCCTCCATTGGTCATGTACCCGCGTCTCTGACCAGTGTCCCAGAACTTTGGCGCACCATGGCATGGGTGAAGGAGCAACGGGAAAACCCACTCGCACGCCTTAACGGGGAACGACCTAGAGCAAAAAGAGCGCACGGGCTGAAAAGCTCTTCTTGAGCCAGCACGATTCATGAAGACGAGACGTCGCACCATGTAACAGAACTCACTTCATCCCATTACATTCGTCTACTCCTCCGCTTCTGATCCATCGACAACTCCAGTCCTTGCTCGGGCTACATGTGTCCCGCATCAACGCATTGCATTGAATAACACCTTAGGTGTTATTCAATTCCTTAGATCACCCTTGGCACCGTTTAATCGAGCCCAATAGACACATATGTCAAAGAAAGTGATCATTTAGTTTCGATAAAATACATTATCATCCTTAAAATAGATTCTTGAGATGACCGAAACACTGCCGACTATAAACGATGAATCCCGAGGGCATTGTCAACTTGAGCTGAGTTTGGCAGCCTGCGTTGATGAAAATTAAACTATCCATCTACCGCGGTGATCGCTTTCCACCCGAAGTCATCAGTCATGCCATCTGGCTCTATCACCGCTTCTGCCTGAGTTTTCGCGAGGTGGAGGATCTGCTCGCTGAGCGAGGCATCACGGTCACCTACGGGACTCTTCGACAATGGTGTCAGAAGTTTGGACCGGAATACGCCCAAAGACTGAAGCGCCGACAAGGACGTCTCGGCGACACCTGGTACTTAGACGAACGGTTCTTAACCATTCAAGGGCAGCGGCAATATCTCTGGCGAGCTGTTGATCAGGATGGAGATGTCATTGATATCCTGGTCCAGCCCCGTCGAAATCAGCGCGCAGCGGAACGCTTCTTCCGTCGCCTCTTGAACAGTGCGGGAAGCGAGCCCCGGTGGTTGGTGACAGACAAGCTGAGGAGCGATGCCGCCGCACACCGCACGGTAATACCCTCGGTGATTCACGACACCACCCGCGACGCGGATAACCGGGCAGAAGGCTCTCACCAACCCACGCGACAGCGGGAACGTTCCATGCGACAGTTCACATCCCCGACTCAAGCGCAACGATTGCTTACGATACATGGACTGACGCAGCATCTCTTTCGCGTCGGCCGTCACCTGTTGCAGGCCGTCAACCATCGGAGGGTGCGCGCTCGTGCTTTGCTTCCTTGGAATGCGGTCGCCTGTGCTTGAGCATTCTACAACTGCCCCGCCGACCGGCCCTGTTGCGTTCCACTTGGGCTCAGTTGACAGTACCCTCGTCGGACATGTTTTGTGTCTTTTTGCCGTGACCCAGCCGATTACCCGTCTACATCTAATGGGATCGCAGTCTTGAAATAATCCAGAATGTCTCGAACAGAGAGAAGACCGATGGTCTTCCCTTCGTCTGTCACGGCAAGATGACGAATCTCCGCGTTGGACATAATATCAATGGCATACCGGGATGAGACATGCAGATCTATTGAGAGCACTGGGGCACTCATAATTTCATGGACCAGTGTCGTGGAGAGGTCGAGGCCTTTGGCGGCCGCTTTTCTCACCACATCCGTTTCAGTAAGTATTCCGGTGAACTCACCATTTTTTTCCACAAGCAGTGAACCGATCCGTTCCTCTGACATTTTCTCAGCCGCCAACAGGACGCTTGTGTCATGCTGAACCGAGATAAGGGTGTTGGTCATCAACTGTCCGATCGTTGCCGCCATAGCATGTCCTCCTAGAATTATGTCTGCATGAGCTGGTCATTCCAGCCGTTATTATCCAAAGCGTTGGGTACGCCCATTTAGAGTCTTCATAGACGTTCGCTAGGTCCTGTTGTGGCTTGAGCGCCGTCGGACATCCTGTTTTTGACAAATGGTCATTTTGTCAATCAGTGGAAGATTCATTCGGTGGCGTATGATGGGTCATGTCCATCACCGTTTTGTCACAGGAGGGGCACTTCCAATTCCGGTATGTGATATAGAACCCCCATCTGGTTGCGGTACATCATTGGTTGACGTGAGCATCATGCTGGTATTACAGACATCGCACATTACCGCCATAGTCTTCCCTCCCTTGTTGAATGTTCACGAATGTTCTCCATCTGCTGTGGCAAGAGATTTTCTCGCTTCGATGTCCCATCCTCTCCAAATGATATAAATCGCCGGAATCACCAAAAGGGTGAGAATCAACGTGGTGCCCATCCCACCGATCATCGGCGCGGCAATGCGCTTCATCACATCGGCACCAGCTCCCGTGCTCCACATAATCGGGAGGAGACCAGCCATCGTAGATCCGCCAGTCATCAACACCGGTCGG
>JAJDBL010000256.1 GCA_029261375.1 Nitrospirales bacterium | reverse complement strand
GTCTCATTGAAACTCATATTGTTATTGTTTGGGGCTAATTGGATCCCATTGGCCGTTACGTTCGGACCAATATTTGGAATACCACTAGCCACGTTCGCAAGGCCGCCAAGACTGAGCATCCCGGCGAGGTTATGTGTGGAGGGGTGGCCATCGATAAAGCCCTCTCCCTTGACCGGAAATTCGACTGGGTATGTCGGGTTGAAACCTGGGATGTTGAAGTCCCCTGAAGTAAGATGAAACTTCTCATGCTCCTCTTCGGTGCCTAGGGTCTGTATGGCGACACACCCATTCTTATCTTCAACGCATGACTCCGGTCCGGGCGCGCCGGTACCTACCAAGTATTTATTGTCTGCCGCGCCGAAACTTCCGGCGGCTCCAAGTCCGTCATGGTAGAAAAAGACGTGCTCCCGGAAACCATATAGCGGGTTCGCCGTGCCCGGCCCGGCTCCCGGAGAATTGAACAGCCGATCACAAGATGTGCTCTCGCCAGGACTCACCCCTTCACAAGGGATAACGATAGCTTCCCAGCGGCCACCGTGAGGGGCAGGGCCACCATCCCCTGTTTGGTTGAGGTCCTCGCCCGTATAGCTGCTGATGTAGCGCGATCCTTTCGGCTCTGCGATCAGGGCTGCAAACAGTCCTGTATAGGCATTTTCGATGGTTGGAGCCGCAGTGTTGTGAATGTGGTACGCGCCTCCATTTTCCGCCTTATCCTCAATAAAGAAGGTATAGGTATGGCTGTCACCTGGTAAAACTTGGTCGCCTGTCTCGTTTCGCCCAATCCTCGTGCCTTCGGAATTCAGCACGTTGTATTTCGCTCGGCTTAGAGTGATCGAGGCGCCACCATCAAGGTCATTGCGAAACTTCATCTTGATGCAATCGCCGACATTAGCTCGCATGACTAGCGGCTGTACTTGCCAAGCGGGTTTGCCAGGATTGTCCGCAACGGCCTGCAAAATAGAATCCTTTTCCCCGACAAACGCGTACATGGACCCAATGGAATCCGTATCGCCGTACGCGTTGTAGACGATGCTGAGCCTGAAGCCAGCGATGTTGAACTCTTTCACCGGCGCCTCAGCGGGGCAGGGTGTCTCTAGAGGGGCGGTAGGCTCGTGTTCGGCCAAAGCCAGGTTCGTTCCCTGTGGTCCAAACGAGATGACAAGGCCAAAAGCCATCGACATCACAGCAAGCTTCGTAAGGCCATTCAGACGCTCACGAACACTTCCAAATTGCGTGTTCAAAATCCCCATAGTAATTCTCCTCCTCAGCTCAAGAGTTGGCTCTATCTCACGTACAATATCTTGCGTGTTGACGAGTACAGCTACAAATTGTCTGGAACCTACGGTAACTTTGGCTTGTTACTTCAAATACACGTGCTATTAGACAGAATTATGACCAGGCATCATGCAATATATCTCACAGAATTACAATGGAATACAAAAACTTTTCGTCTTATTGCTAGATATTGTTGCTCATAACGAGGCGATTGAAAAATACGGTAAACAGGCTTCTTTGCTCAAGTAGCCATCTAGCGGTGCGCATCAAACTGGCGCGAACTATCCCGGCCAAAGCGCATGGCTGACGGCTGTCAGCGTTGTGGGGCTTTGCTTTACCGAGGGGGGATGCGATCACTCCGATGGCAATGGGCCTTAACAAGACAGGCAATCACAATACCACCGACGTTATTGGCCTCGGAAATGTTACCTTCCCAGTCGTTGAGCGTATCAATTCCACCTAACTCATCGAACAGATCGGCGCCTTCGTCAAAGCCGGCCTCCCCGATCACCGTGCCGTCCGTGCTGGTCACCATGCGAAAGGCGTTGTTAATTGCAACATTCTCCGTCAACACATTGTTTTGCGCTGGGGCCTCTCCAGCGAAAACGGCAATGCCAAACTTGACGTTATCATGGAGCATGTTGCCAACAACTTGATTGTCGTCTGCACCGTGCTCAAGCATGATGCCACGGCCGTTCCGAAATATATCGTTATCTTTTACCGAGTTTCCCTTTGACCCTCCGGTAATGAGAATGCCACATCCTGGAAGTTCGGATGAGGGGAGAGTCGCCGGCCGGTGATCATTGTCATATCCAGTGTTGCCTTTAAGGGTGTTCCCGTCGCTTCCATTTCTCAGCAAAATTCCTGCATGCTTGGCTAGCGAGACAGTATTTCCATTGATCTGATTATTGTCCGAGCGATCAAGCACTAAGTTACTGCCGTTTAAACGTAATTCATTGTGTCGAATAATGTTGGCTCGCCCTCCCTCAACCAGAATACCTGCACGATAGTCTTGGGGGCCTGGGCCAACAAATCCATCAAAATTTTGCACAACCAAACCGCGAATCTCTACTCCACTGGCGTTAAGGAGATGAATGCCCGTGGCGTCCAGCAACTCCTTGCCATCGATAATCACCGTTCCCGGTTCTTCTGCGCCGACCAAACGGATATTATCCTTTCGAATGACGATAGATTCCCGATAGGTACCGGTCCGGATAATAATAGTCGTTCCAGGATTTGACGCGTTGATCGCATCTTGGATCGATGGCTGATCATCAGGGACAACGAATGCTGCGGGAGGAGCTTGGGAGTATGCGGGTGTACTCAGGAATGTGAGACAGCCAAGCAGAATGGCAAGACTAAGCAATGTCCTAAGCAGAGCTTCCTTCGTCATGATACACCTCCCAATAAATAACGGGGCGCCCGTTGTTGTCTCGGGCGCCCCGCAGAAATGACTACTACAGGAACGTGATTCTACTCACCCAGGAAGGGGCTTCCCGGATTGAAGACGGTAAAGGTACCACCCGTGCTTGGGGCCAAAACGAAATTCGGGAAGCTGATCATCTCGTCCGTGGTAAATTGACGATCGTTGTTCAGATCGACAGCAAAAATCGGACAGTTAATGATTTTCAACTTACCAGCCCACGGTGCCGTTGTGGCACTAAAACCATTCATTCCTTCGAGTGAGGCAAAGTCAGCGGAGGTCCGGATCTGACCACCACGCCGCGGATCGCCTTCGTCGAAAATCTCTGAAGGAAGCGTCAGGGTATTGGAATCCGTAAAGGCCTTCACTTCTTGTGGAGTTGGACCGAAACAGTTCGCGCCGCCTGGACCGAATCCTGCATCGGTTCCTACGAACGCCGCCATACGATCGGCGTTCTCAACCCAGTTTCCACCAACACAAGCACCTGCCCAAATCGGGCTATAGTTACCACCGGTTGCCGGAGAATTTCCTGAAGCCACTGCGGCTTTCGGGAATGGTGTACCAAACGCAATATTGGTCATGTCATGTTCACCAATGCTGGAACCATAGCGTTGAAAGAAAATATCCTTCACGCCATCGCCGCTGCAGAAGCCGGTATCGCTCCATTGTTCATCAGAGCAGACTTCATAGGTGATGTACCACACGGACTGCCCTTCGGCGAAGCCCTTGTGCCGTGGCCGCGGCAGCTGAGGAAGACCGATCATACCACCATCCGCATTGGAGACAATGTCAAGCATCTCCCCATTGGCAGCGACACTCTGTGAGGACAGCGTGCCATCAAATACGTTGGCGCCATTTGGAGCACCTTCCCACAACGACCAATCTGGCCGGAGATTTGGCGATGGGACCGTCGGGGCATTGACGATATCCGCATCAGGAACTAACTCGACTTCACCAGCCGCTTCTGCCGCAAACACTTCCGCTTCAGATTTTGGCTGTTCTTTTCTTGGGGGGCAATCACCGGTGTAGAACACGTCGGTAATTGTCCGCCGAGCGGTATCAGACTCACTCAAGCCAGGTCCCAATTGGGCAAAGGCCGGGGTGTCGTCACGAAGAGTGGTGCCATCCGCGAACACTGGGCGAAACTTTGGGCCGCAGCCCGCGCCAGAACCATTTTTAAAACGGTACACCACGCCGGTCTGATCTGAGGTAAAGAACGGGCCTGGACGCAATACGTGATAGACGATCAGGCGGCCTTCTTCATCAGAATAGGCAACCTGGGTAAAAATGGTGGCCGGAGCATCAGGAGCGAAGCCGGCACCGGTTCCAGGGAACTGCGCTTGCGCACTCCCTGCGAGAAACCCGACCAATAAAACAGCCAAGCTTAAGGTTAAAACGCGTGATGTATTCATGACTCTGATACCTCCCTATAAGGTAGTTTTTAATAATACGCGAGCAATTTCCATGTTCAGCTCACGAATCTCCCAATTGTGCTGTTCCGTACATTACTTGTCAAGGCACAAACTGTGATCTTTCGCAACTATATGACATTTCCTTTCTTGCATCGCTGCATTTCATGCTTTATCTCCAGAATGACAGATGTCACAACTACGATCCTACGAACTCCCTTACGACCACATTGTTTCCTTCATTGCTTTCACGGACGACGTTCTCATCGTCTACCAATATGATAACGAACTGGGTATCGATGAAGTCAAGCCCGGTGACCTTAAACTTTTGAGCAATGGAGGATCCTGGCTCAAGACTATCGAGTTCCAGGGACTGAATCGCAATATCTCGATCATCAAGTCGGCTATTTGTCGAGAGCAAGAGCGTGATGACGAACGGCCCCCGCGCCACGGCAGTCCCGACGTTCTGGAGCCTAAATTTCACCACAACTTTATCGCCGGAGGAGTGGGATCCTAATTTAACCTTTTCGATGTTGAGCCGAAGATCTGGAAGATCTCTTAGTGCAGCCACACCAGGTTCGACCCTCGCGATGAACGCTGCGCCAGAACTCGCCTGCCCAAGCAGGTTATTGAAGGTACCTACCGTCTGAATATCCACCGAACGCGTCACGCCAGCCAGATAAATGTTGTCAAACGGACCTAACGCGATCGCGTGGCCGGTATCCTGCCTGCCACCCCCGAAATACGTCGACGACCCTAACGTTGCACCACGTGGCCCAAGTATGGTGAGAAACGCATCCTGCCCCCCACCGAAGCTACCCTGCAGGGGCAACACCTCCAAGAAATCTGACGACGCAGTCTCTCCGATAATATAGGCGTTGCGTTCACCATCAACGACGATCCCACGCCCGTCATCAGAGCCACGCCCGCCGAGATAGGTAGAATAGGCAAGGGATGCCCCGTCGGGATTGAGCTTCGTGACAAACGCATCAGTTTCTCCAGCCAGCTCTGGCTGTATGACACCCACCGTGGAGGGAAAGTCCGGTGAATCAGTTCTCCCCGTCACGTAGGCATGACCAAAAACATCGGCCGCAATCCCTTGTCCTCTATCCGAAGCACTTCCACCTAGATACGTTGAGTAGATCAACGTATCTCCAGCAGGAGATAGCTTTGTGACAAACGCATCCGCCATCTCGCTCGTGAGACGCGATTGCCACGGGCTGACTGTCATGAAATCTAATGATCGCGTGTGACCAGTGACATACACATTCCCTGCCGGATCGAGGGCAATCGCTGTACCAGCATCATCGCCTTCACCACCAAGATACGTTGAGAAGAGCATCGAAGATCCAGACGGGTCTATGGCTGCGACAAATGCATCTGCTGCTCCCCCACCATAGCCCTCATCTAAGGCGTCAATCATAGGGAAATCAGTTGATTGAGTTTCACCAGTCACCACGACCATGCCCGATTCTGCTAACGCGATACCTGCTCCTAGATCATTCCCAGACCCGCCGAGATAGGTTGCGTAGTACAGTTCAGAGCCATCCGCGCTCAACTTCACCACAAATGCATCCCCCTCGGTTCGACCACCCCCACCAAATTCAGGGTACAGCGCATTGACCGCGGGAAAATCTTCGGAGCTGGTGGTCCCGGTGACGTACGCTTGCCCTAGAGAGTCGACGGCGACGCTGAAGGCTTTGTCGAAGCCAGTTCCGCCAAGTCGCGTCGAATAGATAAGTTCCTCACCTCGATTGTTCGGATTTATCTTGGTCACAAATGCGTCGACGCTGCCACCAGGATTGACATCCTCGTGCAACGGATTTTCCCGAGGGAAAATATCTCCAAACGTCTCTCCGACCACATAGATCATCCCCTCAGAATCTACGGCAATCCCACGCCCCCTAGTCAGTCCGGTCAATCCACCAAGTCGCGTTGAATAGGTGAGGATCGGATCAATGATCAAGGGTTTAGAGCGGTCGTAATTGCCAACCTCAAAGGCGACGGCGGCTGCTCCAGCAGGCCCAGCAGTGGCCTTAACGACAAATCGTCCTGGAATGGTTGTCTTTCGCCCGCGGGTTGTCTGATAAATGTGCGGCTTTTTCAGGTGAAATTTCTGTTTCCCTAGAATAACTGCCACATTATCGGTCGCATCAACGGAAACTTGAGCTGACCGAGATGCCCCCCCGCCAAGCGCCTCGAACGCAAAGGAAATCATGCTCGGATCCACCCCTGCCCCAACAACGAAATCAAACTCCAGATTGCTATCGGATCCATAATAAAGCAGGTCTATCCCAGGATAGACGGATTCATACCGAATCCTTTCATACTGTGAAACATGCTTTGTCCAACCCGCCGCCGACGCTCCAAGCAGGTAGTGATTCTTTCCTGAACGTTGATTCAGCCCCACAACTGTGGGCACGGAATTCGCTCCGATCAGGCGCATACGTATACCGGAAGCGCGATCGTGGTCAGACGGGGAAACCGCCACCCCACCATCTGCGGTGAGCAGTAGCGTGAGCCCGTCTGCATGTGCTCCAAAGCGAATATCTGGTTTGTTTTTCCAGTGTACAGGCTCAAAACTGAGGGGAAGGCTCTTCAATACTGTCGATAGCATCACGTCGTCACTCGGTCTATTGTTTGCACCAAGCACATCTCCTACCGCAATCACACCACACAATGCTACGGAACACGCGACCGTGAATAGCAGCGAAAGAAGATCCCGTGGTGTCAGAGAATCGGTTTGTATGTTCACCCCTGCGTCGTCCCATTGCAGAAATACCTAAATATCTATGCTTTTAATAGCTAGACCATGCAATTAGCATACCACGACAGTGCTAACGTTTACTTCAGGACAAAACCATCACTTTAGACAGGATAAGCGGATGAGATTACAGTTGCGATGTCACGATCATCACTTCAACAAAGTGTGGCATTTCACAACATTAAAACACAGTTCACAGTTTCGCGATATTTAACGAACCGTTATTCTATGGACTTGGTTTGTTGACCAGCTAACTGGTGGGCCCACCAACTCACGAAACTAGTGGGTGATGTTACGAGGCGGTTTTTAGCGTGTCGCTAGACCCGCTGGTTTTCTTGGGATCAATCCCGAGACGTTTAAGCCGGCTTCGCAGCGTGGACGGATTGATCCCGAGCACAGCAGCAGCCCCCTTTGGCCCGTGAATCACTCCATCAGTCTGTTTAATCACTCCTTCAAGATACGAAGCCTCATACGACTTCCACGTCGTCATGGGCTCACGTACGGCTTTCAACGATCCTCCCTCAGTTCCGCCAAGACTTCCCTCCTCTATGGACAGAAGATGTCCTTGCGCGAGAATCATCCCTCTCTCGATCACGTTCTCGAGTTCCCTGATATTCCCCGGCCACGTATAAGCGACGAGACGATTCATCGTCTCCTGGCCAACGTCTCGGACCAGCTTTGTCAT
>JAJDBL010000255.1 GCA_029261375.1 Nitrospirales bacterium | reverse complement strand
TTCTCCTGTATGAATGTGTGTATTTCGCTTCATAGTGTCGTGATGTCTAGATTCAAGCAGTCATCGAACTCGATGGTGTTGAACACGTAACTCGTTGTCGCTACTAGAGAAGAACGGGTGAGGAGGCCGATAAGCCGGATTCTGTTCCGTCGTCGGTGGTTCCTTAACGGTGACGGCCATTTCTCTCGAACCCGAATTACTTCGGGCCTCTAGCGACCTACCCGAGGGTTACGGCTGGGCCAGCCTTAGATGGAAACATTCCCTCCTATTTGGTCTTGCTCCGGGTGACGCTTACCGTGCCGTTTGTGTCACCACAAACGCGGTGAGCTCTTACCTCGCCATTTCAACCTTACCTGTGACGGGAAACGATCTGCTTCCCACCCATCGGCGGTATATTTTCTGTGGCGCCGGTGTCGGATCACTCCGCCTGGGCGTTACCCAGCACCCCTGCCCGTGGAGTCCGGACTTTCCTCGCTCCCTGATGGGACCATGAAGCGCGACCGTCTAGCCTCCTCACCGTTTCTCTGGGTTCCATGTAGTATGACAGCGTTGGCCCTAACGGGCTAGGGTTAGGACAAGCGTTATGTGGGTGGTAAAAGATCGCTCGTTTTTTCAGGGGTTGCTTCCACAGGGTCTGATGGCCAAAACAGGAATCTCTGGCAGTGAGAGCACACATGCAAGGCATCTTCACGCTTCACCTCGGAGACCAGCTGTGGAGGAACTTGGAGTTGGCACCCGGAACACGTTCCACCATGAATTGGCACCATGGGCCGATCGGTGTGCGCAGCTCGAACGTGTTCATATTGCTTAAATAACCTCTCGTCTAATTGTCTGACGAGTGTCGTATGGGAATGGTTGAGCACTTCTAATTCCCGATCGATATCCAACTCCGCAGTTTCCGCTTTGCTCAGGGCCGCGTTTAGAGCAATGTCTTGCTGTGCGACCTCTTCCTTCGCCTTTGCAAGCTGCTGTTCGACCGTTTCAGCGTGGTCCATCACAAGGAGGAGCTGTTCTTCTATCTGGCCACGTTTCTTTTCCGCCAGCTCTATTTCGAAGAGGTGGGCTTGGTATTCCTTATTGGTTTTTAGTTCACTCAAGCGGCCCTTAGACTTTTTAATTCCAGCTTCCTGAGATTCCAGCTCGCCTTCCATGTCTTTCCACTTTGCCTTGGTGTCTTTCTGCAACTGAGTGGCGGCGGTCAGGGCTTTTTGTGCCTGGTCAATGAGGCGCTTGATTGCAGCGGCGGGATCGGGGAGCGACGCTTTCTGCTCTCGAAGATTAAGCGTCGTCATATCAACTTCTTGGAGCTCTACAAGCAGTGCAATCTGCTCTTTAATACTAACGCCTGTGCTCAGCGTTACGGCCATCCTGCTCCTTCAGCAGGCTTGTTCATGTCAGGTAAAATAGTCATACGCATCCGCTTTTTTTACCATAATATCGCTCTTCTTGTCCACAGGCTGGAGAAGATGCCTGTTCCTGCTGGCGTCAGGGGACATGGGCCTCATTCACCTACGGGACACGCCCGCACCACGCCAAATGGGTCGGGGTTCCGCTCCCCGATGCCGCAGAGTGGTGATGCAAGTCAGCCGCTCACTCTCCCCCTTTGTTTGACTCATTTATGGAGCCGAAATTACTCGGGCCGTTCCACAGCATCAAGCAGACCGAAAAGACTCACAAAATTGGCATATCGAGGGTCCACAGTAGAACACATAATTGATCCTAGATGTGGGTGTGTCAAATAATCGGCGCAGCTCTGGTCTTATAGGTTTTCGGCAATGAACTGGCGCGTATTGTTAGCCGCGGAGGTGTCGGAAGAGAAGCCTCACTATCCACATGCTGTTGCACATTTGAGCTTTAGAACTCAGGGACTACCCGCTTGGATTGCACTGTCTTTTCTGGCATAATTCACCTTCATCCCTCTACATGGCTGCCTTTCTCATGAGTCCCTTTGTCATGGCGGAAGGGAGCAAAGCATCCCCATCTTATGTTGAAAAGATCGGGGGATGCCAGCACATTTCGGTAGATGTGGGATTCGTGAGAGCCGTCAATATATTTCAGAAATGAGCGTGTCGATACGTAAAAGAAGGAGCGGACGTTGGCCGAAAAAGTAAAAGAGAAAAAGACAGTTGCTATACACGGCTCTGAGAAAGGCCCGAAAGCAGAGGCGCTGGCGGCTGCGATGTCCCAAATTGAAAAGCAGTATGGAAAAGGGTCGATTATGAAGCTCGGCAACGCCGAGAAGGTCGAGGCAATCCCAGCTATTTCAACCGGCTCACTTGGGCTCGATCTTGCGCTTGGAATTGGCGGATTGCCTCGTGGTCGGGTGGTAGAGATATTCGGTCCAGAGTCTTCCGGAAAGACCACGTTGACGCTCCATACGGTAGCTGAAGCCCAAAAAGCAGGAGGCACTGCGGCGTTCATCGATGCAGAGCATGCGTTAGATCTTAATTACGCCAGGGTCTTGGGTGTACAAACGGATGATCTACTTCTCTCGCAGCCCGATGCTGGTGAGCAAGCGTTAGATATTACGGAGATGCTTGTTCGAAGTGGTGCTGTTGATGTGATCGTCATTGATTCCGTCGCTGCGCTGGTTCCGCGCTCAGAGATTGAAGGTGAGATGGGCGACGCGCAGATGGGTGCGCAGGCTCGCTTGATGTCACAGGCGCTCAGAAAACTGACTGGTGCAATCTCG
>JAJDBL010000254.1 GCA_029261375.1 Nitrospirales bacterium | reverse complement strand
GCCTCAATAAACGGTTCCAGATAGTTCACCGCTTTTTTCATCACACGGGCTGATTTCACCACCTGTGGGAGAAACATTTTGCCAGAGCCGAAGAGGTCCCCGACCACGTTCATCCCATCCATCAGCGGACCCTCGATGACGTGGATGGGACGGTCTGCCTCTTTGCGAGCTTCTTCCGTATCTTCTTCGATGTACTCCGTGATGCCTTTCACCAATGCGTGCTCGAGTCGCTTGGTTGTTGGCCACTGACGCCAGAGTGGGTCTTCTTGCTTCTGTTCCGATTCTCCGGCACCTTTGTATCGTTCCGCGATTTCGAGAAGACGCTCAGTGCCATCTTCACGTCGGTTCAGCACCACGTCTTCGACACGTTCACGCAAGTCTGGATCGATATCCTCATAGATCGTGAGTTGTCCGGGGTTCACGATGCCCATTGTCATTCCGGCATCGATTGCGTGGTACAGAAACACGGAATGCATGGCTTCACGCAGTGGGTTGTTCCCTCGGAATGAAAAGGAGAAGTTAGACACCCCTCCGCTGACCATGGTATGGGGCAGGGACGCTTTGATTTCCCGTGTCGCTTCAATGAAGTCGACCCCATAGTTGTTGTGTTCTTCGATGCCGGTCGCAACGGCGAAAATATTTGGGTCGAAAATAATATCTTCCGCAGGAAATCCAACCTGTTCAGTGAGGATCTTGTACGCTCGGGTGCAGATTCTGACCTTCTCCTCTTTCGTCGCCGCTTGCCCCTGTTCATCAAAGGCCATGACAATGGTCGCGGCGCCATAATGGCGAATTTTCTTTGCGCGCTCGATGAAGAGCGCTTCTCCATCCTTGAGGCTGATGGAGTTTACTACCGGTTTGCCTTGAACGGATTTTAACCCTTCCTCGATGACGTCCCATTTGGAAGAGTCGATCATGATCGGGACGCGTGAGATGTCGGGTTCCGAGGCAATCAAGCGCAGAAACATCCCCATGGCTTCTTTCGACTCCAGCATGCCTTCGTCCATGTTGACGTCGGTGAGCTGAGCGCCGTTTTCGACTTGGTCGCGCGCGACATCGAGTGCAGCTTCATACTGATCGTCCTTGATCAGCTTTCGAAAGCGTGCAGAACCAGTGACATTGGTTCGTTCTCCGATATTCACGAACAAGGAGTCTGACGAAATGGTCACTGGTTCGAGACCACTGAGTCGACAGGCGTTGGGCAATTCGGGGATCTCACGTGGGGAGATGTCGTTCACGGCTTCAGCAATAGCCGCAATATATTCTGGTCGTGTGCCACAGCAGCCACCAACGATATTGAGGAGGCCCTCCTGAGCAAACTCCTGAATCAGGACAGCCATTTCCTCTGGCGTTTGGTCGTATTCACCAAACTCATTGGGCAGTCCTGCATTGGGGTGGGCGCTCACTTGGGTATCCGCAATGCGGGAAAGTTCCTGCATGTATGGGCGGAGTTGCGACGCGCCGAGCGCACAGTTTAGTCCGATAGAAATCGGGTTGACGTGACGGACTGAATTCCAGAAGGCTTCGGTGGTCTGGCCGGAGAGGGTGCGCCCTGATGCATCAGTAATGGTTCCAGAAATCATGATCGGTAATGGGTCGTCTCGCCCATCATTGAATTGGGCAATGGCATAGAGGGCCGCTTTGGCATTGAGGGTGTCAAAAATCGTTTCGACGAGAATGACGTCAGCGCCTCCTGCGACCAGGGCTTGGGTCGCTTCCGTATAGGTTGCGACAAGCGCGTCGAACGTGACGTTTCTGAATCCTGGATTATTCACATCTGGCGAAAGAGACGCGGTTCGGTTGGTTGGTCCTAACACGCCCGCCACAAATCGTGGGCGATTGGATTCGTTCGCCACAGCATCCGCAACCTGCCGAGCAGACTTTGCAGCTTCAAAATTCAACTCGTAAACCAGATCTTCCATTTGATAATCTGCCATAGAAATCGAGTTTGAATTGAAGGTGTTGGTCTCGACGATATCCGCTCCTGCTTCGTAATACGCACGGTGGATACCTGCGATGATCTCAGGCTGCGTTAACACCAAGAGGTCGTTGTTTCCTTTCAGGTCGCAGGGATGGTTCGCGAAGCGCGTGCCACGGAAATCTGCTTCTTCAAGTGTATGTCCTTGAATCATCGTGCCCATGGCACCATCGAGAATGACGATGCGGGTTTTTAGAAGCGTGGTCAGTTGCTCAATACGCGTGTTCATATCTAATGCAGCTTTCTTTCGTGATAGTGGGATCCTTCAAAATACTCTTCATCAAGATAGAGTTTGGCAACTTTAGTGTCCATTGCGGCCTCTGCCGTTGCCCGCGCGACGTTGAGATGAACGTCGAGATCAAACGGGTTCGGAACAATCTCCCCGGACGGCGTATCTTCCGAAAGCACTTCGGCGACGGCGAATAGCATCTCATCATTGATGCAGGTCGCCCGCGCGTCCATGGCCCCTTTGAAGATCCCAGGGTAGGCGAGAAGATTGTTGACGCGTCGTCCGTCAGAATAGAACGCGGCTCCCGCGTTCATCGCGTCTTCCTCCGTGATTTCAGGAACCGGGTTGGTCAGCGCGAGAATAATTTGCCCCTTTTGTATCATGCTTGGGGCAATCAGGCCTTCGACGCCGGTTGTGCTGATGATGAGATCGCATTCGTGCAATGTCTTTTCGAGGGAAGCAGCCTGACCACCAAGTGACTCGGCGCGCTCGACAGCGAGTGGATTGGCGTCGCAACACAAGACACGGCGTTTCGTGTAGGCCATGATTAACCGTGCGATCGCGCTTCCCGCGGCGCCTAATCCTATCTGTCCGATTCTCGTTCGGCCGAGGTCCCGTTGCAAGATCAAACATGCATTGATGACCGCGGCGAGCGCGACGACGGCTGTACCGTGTTGATCATCGTGCATCACCGGAATATCAAGGCATTTCACGAGTGTATCTTCAATCTCAAAACATTCCGGCGCTGAAATATCTTCTAAATGAATCGCACCGAATCCAGCCGATACTTGCATGGCTGTTTCGATAAATACTTTGGGGTCGGTGGTGTGAATGGGAATGGGGATCATGTTGTATCCCGTGAATTTGTTGAAGAGTGCCGCTTTCCCCTCCATCACCGGCATCGACGCAAGGGGCCCGATGTTGCCCAACCCTAAAGTTCGGCTCCCATTCGTCATGAGTGCAACGGTACGTCGAACCCAGGTGTAGTTGTCTGCCTCTTCAGGATTCTGCTTGATGAGACGGCAGACCTCTGCGACGCCAGGCGTATAGACGGCACGCATGTCGTTGGCCGTTTCAATTGGGTGATTTAACCCCATGCGGATTTTGCCACCCTGATGTCGTTGAAGGACTTCATCGATGACTTGTTCAACCGTAATATCTTTGAGTGTCTTGATGGCTCGAAGAATCTGATTGAAGTGCTCTCTTTCTTGCGCGATGATCGTGATGTCACGCCAGATGTGGAATTCGCCGACCCTCAATGATTTGACATCACCAATGCTTCCGCCCTGCTCGGCAATCACAGTCATGAGCCCGGCCATGGTGCCGATCTGATTGCGACCCTTGTAGCGAATCGTCCGAATAAACTCTGTTTTCACCGCGCGGCGCGCCCGCTTTTTTATTTTAGTCATCATGGGCTACTGTCAGTATGCGTGGAGACGAACACGATTAATCATCATGGGTCGTTGACGACCCGTCGATCTTTGCCGTCATATGGGGGCGTAAAAACGGCGTAGGCCAGAGTCGCATCCTGTCCAATATTCTCGGCCCAATGCCAGACACCCCGTGGAATATTAATGAGATCGCCGGGCTTCAATGAAACCGTGCGATCCTTAAAATGAAGCACGCTTGTTCCAGAAAACGTAAATACGGTCAAATCGTGCCGATCGTGAATATGTGGTGATTCAGCACCTTTGAGGCGTACGAAATGGAAGCTCGCCTCCTTGGTCTTGCTGAGGTTCTTTACGGCGACAGCCTGCGTGAGTTCCTCGGCACTCCATTTCACAATCGTAGGTGGTGGATTACTCTCCGCAGCAATAGTGTGTGCAGAGAATCCAATAAAGACAAGGATAACTAGAAGAAAAACTCCTTTATTACTCATAGGTTAACAGGCCTATGAAAACAAACACTTTAGACAAACTCTCTCCATTCCGAGGATCGTATGTTGCAGGTAAGCAGACGAGGTTACCTCAGATATTACATAACGGCACCAAACTTACAGAACTGTAGCAGAATGGGGAAGAAGATCACTAGCGGCGTTATTCCTTCGCGCTCATCGTAGGCGCGGTACAATTGGCTTTATCTCTCGCTGCGGGGTTCTTTTCGAGAGACTCAGGGTGGGACTAGACGAGCCTTCCTTCCGGGGATCAAGACAAGCGTTGACCATCCCCAAAATTCAACTCGATATCTGCCATGTGGGGTCCTCATAACGCCCGGTTCTTCTTGATGAACTCGATCTCAATCGATCTGAATGCCGGTCATGTGCGCGTGGGATTCGTGCGGTTCGATGTGGGAGGTGACGTGCACACGCTGTGCTGGAAAGAGGCGTTGAATGTGCTCTTCCACGTTGGTTGCGCGCACATGAGCCTCCGTCACCGAGGTTGTACCCGGAACCCGAAGGTGGACTTCAACTAAGATGGCGTCGTTTAGCCTTCGGACGCGTAACGCGTGAAACTCAGTGATGAGCCCCTCACGCACCGTCGTGTGTAAGAGATCGGTGAGCCGGCTCATGAGGGTGGGGTTCACTTTGTCCATCAACCCGGAGAACGACTGCCGGACGAGGGTGATACCGCTAATCATAATCCATGTGCCAAGCACGATGGCCACGGCGGGATCCACCCAACTCACCCCCGTGACCATCACCAGTGTGAGTCCAAGCACCGCGGCACCGGTCGTCCACACGTCGGTGAGGACGTGCGTTCCATTCGCGATGAGGATTACCGAATGGTGTCGTTTCCCGATAGAGCGGAGGGTGAGCCCGAGTCCAAGATTGATCAGTGCGAGGCTGGTGGCGATGATCAGTCCCAGGCCGAGGTGCTGAAGCTGGGGACCGTGAATGAGCCCCATCACCCCGCTATAGATCACA